>CAYWDL010000233.1:0-3426 GCA_964457015.1 uncultured Roseburia sp.
GGTGTTGCGGATTTTGATACGACGAAATCATCAGCTGAGGTTAGTTATATGCTGACACCTGAGTATCAAGGGTATGGATTTGCCAAAGAAGCTGTGCAAGGGCTTATGGAATGTTGCGCTAAAAATTATGGGATAAGAATATTTTGTGCGATTGTCCATAAGGAAAATAAAGTATCCATGAGATTTATTGAAAAATTGAACTTTTCCTGCGTTGTTGAAGAAGGGGATTTTTTACACTATCAGTGGGAAAGAAAGTATAAGATTGGTATTAGGGCTGATGCGAATGACAAAATAGGCATGGGACATCTTATGAGATGTATTTCTGTTGCGGTTAAGCTAAAGGAACTGGGACAGGATGTTTTATTTATTATGTCACAGTCTTACGGTGGTGATTTCTTGTCCGACAAGGGTTTTGAGTATGCTTTGTTGAACAATGATTATGATGATAAGCTCAGTGAAGTAGATGATTTGATTAAGGTTATAAATGATAATAACATTGATAAGCTGTTGCTTGATTCTTATCAAGTGGATGCTACATATATGCTGATGGTTAAAGAGTGCGGTGTGAAGCTTATATATATAGATGATATGCTTTTGGAACGTTATCCTGTGGATGCTCTTGTGAATTATACTATCGGCATTGAAAATGGCGGATATGATAAGTTTAACTATGACAACGTGAAGCTTTTGCTTGGAAGTGACTATATTCCACTGCGACCTGAGTTTGGTGAAGAGCCTATAGAGATAAAGGATAGTGTTGAGAATGTTTTTATTACCACTGGTGGAACGGATGAGTTCGGTATGGTTGTGGCATTGACTGAAACACTTAGCAGTGAAGTGTTTAGGCATTTGAGAAAAACTATTGTTGTTGGAAAGTTTTTTAAGGATGATGAAAAGATAGATAAATTGATGGAAGAGTATGGAAATATTGTGTTCTATAAGGATGTAAAGAACATTTGCGCTATTATGAAGACCTGTGATGTGGCTATATCAGCAGGAGGTACTACTTTGGCCGAGCTGTCGGCCTGCGGGATTCCGACGATTTGTTTTTCGGTTGCAGATAATCAGCTTGGCGGTGTGAAGGCATATGCGGATAGAAATGTTATGTATTATGCAGGAGATGTGAGAGAAAATAAGTGGAATGTTATCGCTTTTGTTCGGGCAAGAATGATGAAAATGATGCATGAAAGGCTTTTGCGTAAAGGTTTTTCTGGTGAGGCAAGGAAGTATGTTGATGGACAAGGTGCCATGAGGATTGCGAAGGCGATTGTGAAATTATAATAATATAAAAAACTGGGAAGTGGGAAATTTGCATATTGCATATTTCCTACTTTTGTTATATAATAATCTCACAAAGTGGGAAATGGGAAGGTGATTTTATGGAATATATTACGTCAATGGAGGCCGCAAAAAAGTGGAATTTAACGAAAAGGCGTGTTAATTCCTTGTGTCAGGATGGATTGATTCCAGGTGCTGTAAAGGATGGTTATCGTTGGAGGATTCCAGCGGATTTTGAATATCATAGTGAACGAAAAGTGGGAAATGGTCATATTAAGGGATTCAAGTATGTTTTTGAGGAACCGGATTATGGGCTTTATGGTAATGTGGTTCTTGGCGAAGAGCCTAATTATACTGTGAATAAGGAGCGTGCTCATAAAGATAGGTCTGATGGTGGAAACCTCTATGATGTAAGTTCAAGTTATGGTAATATGGTTCTTCGTGAGGATGGGAATTATTATCCGAGAAGACCTTTGCCTGTGGGAGTGACTAGCTTTGTTGAGGCCATGGGAGGATTTTGTTATGTGGATAAGACTATGATGATTGAAGAATTGTTAAAATCTGGTGTTAAGGTCTGTCTTTTTACTAGACCAAGGCGTTTTGGCAAGACTACTAATATGGACATGCTTCGTGTGTTTTTTGAGATAAGTGACGAGGATACTTCCGTATATTTCAAAGACAAGAAGATATGGCAGTGTGATGAGGAAATTCGTTGTCAGCAGGGTAAGTATCCGGTTATATTTATTTCTTTTAAGGATGTGAAGTGTGTCAGCTGGGAGAAGGCTTTTGAAGGGATAAAGGGTGTTATTGCTGATGAGTATAGAAGACATGATTATCTACTTAGAAGTGAAACGCTGACTGAACTTGATAAAGCTGGAATTAATATCGTATTAAGTGGGGAGGCAGATGAGACGCAGTATTCAAGGTCTCTTAAGGAGCTTAGCAGGTTGTTGAAGACTCACCATGGTGAGAATGCAATGATTATTATAGATGAGTATGATACTCCTATTAATGAGGCTTTTCATAGGGGGTATTACAATGAATTGATAGAGTTTATGCGTGTTTTTTTGGCGATGGGACTAAAGGATAATTATAATCTTGAACGCGGCTTTTTGACAGGAATCTTGCGTGTTGCAAAGGAAGGTCTGTTTAGTGGATTAAATAATCTTGCTGTATATTCAGTTCTTGATGAGAAGTATAGTCAGTACTTTGGCTTCACGGTCGAAGAGGTTAAGAGTATTCTCTATGAATATGGTAAGAGCTTTAAGATGAATGAGGTAATGGAGTGGTATGATGGCTACCATATAGGTGAATGTGAAATGTTTAATCCGTGGTCAGTTATTAACTACGTGGACAATGATTTTAAGTCACGTCCATATTGGACTCAGACCTCAAGTAATACTATGCTTGGAGATATTATGGAGGGAGCCACTGAAGTAATTGCTGAACAGCTTAAGGCTTTGATGGCAGGCCAGTGCGCATATACAACCATAGATACAACAGTTATATATCCAGAGCTAGATGCTAGTGTGAGCAGGGTGTTGAGCTTTCTTATGATGGCAGGATACATTACATTTGAAGAGAAGGAGCTTGACGAGGAGGGTAGCGATTTTTGTAAGGTTAGAATTCCTAATAAGGAGGTAATGATTGCTTACAGGAAGGAAATCGTCAATAGATACTGCAATAATATTTCTGGTCCAACTGCTGAAAGGGTGCAGCAAGCCTTGAAGTTTAAAGATGTGGCGATGCTACAGGATTCGTTGGAGGATTTTCTTATGAAGTCTGTAAGCTATTATGATACGGCTAAAGAGAGCTTTTATCATGGTTTGGTCCTTGGTATGGTTGGAATGTTTAATGTGTACTATGAAGTTTCTTCTAATAAAGAGATGGGAAATGGTCGTTATGATATTTTACTTCGTCCTCGCCATAATGATAGACCGGCATACATTATAGAATTGAAGGCGGTTACAAAGTTTGAAAGCAAGGAGTCTAACGATGAAGCATTAGATAATGTATTGGAAGAAATGGCTTTTGAGGCCATAAAGCAGATTAAAGATAAGGAATATTATGCGGGCTTAACTGCTGCAGGTTACTCGGATATAGTACTTATGGGAATAGCATTTTATAAGAAGAAATGTTGTATAAGGT
>CAYWDL010000234.1:0-274 GCA_964457015.1 uncultured Roseburia sp.
TAGACCGTTATATGACTGGGTTGTTACTGAGCTTGAGTATTCTATGCCTCCAAAGCAGATTGAGTTTGCAAAATTATACCTTACAAATGTTATTACAGGTAAGAGATATATTAAGAAGCTTGTTGAGGAAGGTATTGTTGACGGATGGGATGATCCTAGACTTGTTTCTATCAGTGCACTTAGAAGAAGAGGTTTTACACCTGAATCAATTAAAATGTTTGTTGAATTATGTGGTGTTTCAAAGGCTAACAGTTCTGTAGACTATGCAATGCTT
>CAYWDL010000234.1:284-3424 GCA_964457015.1 uncultured Roseburia sp.
AGAAGTCAAGAGTAATGGCAGTTTTAGACCCGATTAAGCTTGTTATTGACAACTATCCTGAAGGACAGGTTGAATATATGGAAGCTGACAACAATCAGGAAAATGAAAGCTTAGGAAAGAGAATGATTCCATTTAGCAGGGAATTATATATTGAAAGAGAAGATTTTATGGAGGAGCCTCCTAAGAAGTATTTCAGATTATTCCCAGGTAACGAGGTAAGACTTATGAATGGTTACTTTGTTAAGTGCGAAAGCTTTGAAAAGGACGAAAATGGTAATGTAATAGTTGTTCATTGTACGTATGATCCGGAAACAAGAAGTGGAAGCGGATTTACAGGAAGAAAGGTAAAGGGAACAATTCACTGGGTAAGTGCTGCAGAGGCTGTTAAGGCTGAAGTAAGACTTTATGAGAATATTGTTGATGAAGAAAAAGGCGTATATAACGAGGATGGAAGCCTTAATTTGAATCCAAACTCTTTGACAGTATTGAAGGAATGCTATATTGAGCCATCCGTTAAGGCTGCAAAGGCTTATGACAGCTTCCAGTTTGTAAGAAATGGTTTCTTCTGTGTTGACAGTAAGGATTCAACAGTTGATAACCTTGTGTTTAACAGAATTGTTTCACTGAAGAGTTCGTTTAAAATCGAAAAATAATATATAAGGTGTAGGAGAATGAGTGAAAATTTATTTCAAGGGCTTGAAAAAGTCGGCTTAGGAATGCTCTCCGGAATGGAGATATACGAAAGCGAAGAAGAAAAGAAGGATAAGGTTGAAGAAAAAGTAGAAAAGGTTGAGAAGATAACGGAGGAAGATTATCTTTTTGACAAGGCATATGAATGTCCTGTTTGCGGCAATGAATTTAAAAGCAAGACGGTCAAGGCTAACAGGGCGAAGCTTGTAGGAACAGACATGGATTTGCGTCCACGCTACCAAGGCATTGATATTGTTAAGTATGATTGTATCGCTTGTAAGAAATGTGGATATTCTGCATTGACAAGGTTTTTTAATCATATGACAGAGATGCAGGCAAAGCTGATTAGAACAAATATTACTCCAAGCTTTAAAGGATTTGAAGATTCCGGCGATACTTATACATATGATGAAGCCTATCTTAGATATCAGCTGGCACTTGCCAATGCAGTTGTCACAAAGGCTAAGGTTAGTGAAAAAGCATATATATGTTTGAAATGCGCGTGGATTCTAAGAGGAATGGTAGAAGTTCTGCCTAAAAATGCAACTAATAGAAAGGCAATAGTTGAAAAGTATAGAAGTGAGGAAAAAAAGTATATCCAAAAGGCGTATGAGGGTTTTGCCAATGCGGCCATAAAGGAAAGCTATCCTATATGTGGAATGGATACAGGCACTATGACATATCTTCTTGCTGCTCTTGCCATAGAAATTGGTGACGCTACCAATGCTTCAAGATATATTGGTGAGGTTGTTTCATCCAAGGGAACTTCGGAAAGAACAAAGGAAAGAGCTCGTGATTTACGGGAAGAGCTTAAGAAAATTCAAAAGTAATGCAAGAAAAATGGCTTACCTGATGGTAAGCCATTTATTGTTCAATTGATTATTTTGCGTCTTTACTATCTTCTACGACATCAATAACTTCCTCTTCTTCAGAAGCGTTATTCTCTAAAGGAATAGATGTGTATCCGCGATTCTCAATATCCATATCGATATCATCGAAATCATCATCAAAATCTTCATCGTCAAAATCATCAAAGTCATCTGTATCCACATTTGCTTTGAACTTGTTATAAAGTACTGCACCTATGGCAGCACCGCCGGCAATAAGTGCTGTGGCTGCTAAAAATTTCTTAAATCCTTTCATTAAATATACCTCCTGTATATATTTTTAACTCTAGCTATCTCTTATTGTAATACTTTTTTATGAAATTATCAATAGAAACACAAAAAGTTCTTCAATTCGCAAAGTAAATTTTTTTTATGGCATTAACAATACTTTGCAAATTGAAGAAAAAACTTTAGTTATCAGGTATTATGTGATAAAATCAATGAGTATTGCATAGCATATTGAAAGGGAAAACAATATTATTATATGAAGGTACTACAGAAAAATGAAAATTTATTAATAAAAGGTGTAAAAGATTTTAATATTGAGCATATTTTAGAATGTGGTCAGTGCTTTAATTTTGAGAAGCTTGCTGATATGGAATATATTATTGTGGCATATGGTAAATTGCTCCATATACAGCAAAGTGAAGAGGATGTGATATTATATAATACCACATTAGAGGATTATGAAAGTATATGGAAGAATTACTTTGATATGAATGTTGATTATGGAGTGATAAAATCATATCTAAAGGAAAATGATGAAAAAATTATTGAAGCCATAGATGATAAATGGGGTATCAGAATTATTAATCAGGATTTTTCGGAGACGCTTCTTTCGTTTATAATATCTCAGAATAAGCAAATTCCGCATATTAAGCAGATTGTGCGGGCTATCTCTGAAAGGTTTGGAAAGGAATTGGGTGAATATGCCGGAAGAAAGTATTACAGCTTTCCAACTCTGGAAGAGCTTAAGGGAGCTACCGAGGAGGATTTCAGGGCTTTGAAGACGGGCTTTAGAGCACCTTATCTTATGGACGCCATAGATAAGCTTGAGAATGGTATGTGTGCAGATACCTTTTTGGAGTTGGATTATGAGGCGGCGGTAAAGGAAATGTTAAAGATAAAGGGTGTTGGCGAAAAGGTTGCCAATTGTGTAGCGTTGTTCAGTCTGGGATACAGAAATGCATTTCCGGTGGATGTGTGGGTGAAGCGCGTTATGGAGGAAACTTATTTTGGAGTGGATACGTCCAAGGAAGAAATAATGAGGTTTGCCAGGGAAAAATTCGGAGAGTACGGTGGTTATGCCCAACAATATCATTTTTATCATATGCGCGATATGAAGGTAAAGAGTAAAGCAGGTTCGTAACTTGTGAAAAAAAATTGAATTTACAATTAAACAGTTGCATTTTTTTAAATTTAGTTGTAGAATACAACATAGGTTGATTAGCACTCATTTAAGGTGAGTGCTGAAAAATAATTAAGGAAAGGATATTGCATAGAAATTATACATATGCAAGGGTGAGGAAATGAGATTAGTACCATTAGGTGACAGATTAGTTA
>CAYWDL010000235.1:0-3406 GCA_964457015.1 uncultured Roseburia sp.
GACATGGAACAACACTTGGTGGAATTATTGTTGATTCCGGTAAATTTGATTGGAAGGTAAGCGGAAGGTATCCGCAGATTAGCGATGCTAATCCAAGCTATCACGGAGTGTCCTTTGTGGATGCAGCAGGGGAGGCTGCCTTTGTAACATATATAAGGGCTATACTGCTTCGAGATACAGGTGCAACCATTTCACCATTTAATGCATTTTTACTGCTGCAAGGTGTGGAAACCTTGTCTCTTAGACTTGACAGGCATGTGGAAAATACTAAGAAGGTGGTTGAGTTCCTTAGTAATCATCCGTTAGTTGAGAAGGTAAATCATCCTTCATTGCCGGAGCATCCGGACCATGAATTGTATAATAAGTATTTCCCTAATGGTGGGGCTACAATATTTACATTTGATATCAAGGGAGGACGAGCTGAGGCACATAAGTTTATTGACAGTCTTGAGATATTCTCGTTGCTTGCAAATGTTGCGGACGTAAAGAGCCTTGTAATTCATCCAGCAACAACTACTCATTCACAGTTAAGTGCTGATGAGCTTTTGGAGCAGGGAATTAAAGAAAATACTATAAGATTATCTATTGGCACAGAGCATATTGATGATATAATAGAGGATATTAATCAGGCTTTTGAAGCTGTGAAATAATGGAGGTAATTATGGCGAATATTTACACATCAGCAGATCAGTTAATTGGAAAAACTCCTCTTTTGGAGCTTACGCATATTGAAAAGGAATTGGGTCTTGAAGCGAAGCTTTTGGCTAAACTTGAATATCTCAATCCTGCGGGTTCAGTAAAGGATCGGGTTGCAAAGGCAATGATTGAAGCAGCCGAAAAAGAAGGTAAATTAAAAGAAGGTTCAGTGATTATTGAGCCAACGTCGGGAAATACTGGAATTGGTCTTGCGGCTGTTGCTACAGCTAAAGGCTATGAGATTATTATTGTAATGCCGGAGACAATGTCAGTAGAACGTAGAAAACTTATAAAGGCATATGGTGCAAAATTGGTATTGTCAGAAGGAGCTAAGGGAATGAGCGGTGCTATAGCAAAAGCTGAGGAACTTGCGAAGGATATTCCTGACAGTTTCATAGCAGGACAGTTTGTAAATCCTGAAAATCCCAAAATGCACTTTAAGACAACAGGCCCTGAGATATATGAAGACACAGATGGAGAAGTTGATATTCTTGTGGCAGGAGTTGGTACTGGCGGAACAATTACAGGAACAGGGCAGTACTTGAAGTCAAAGAATCCAGATATAAAGGTTATCGCGGTTGAACCAGCAGATTCACCAGTGCTTTCAAAAGGAACAGCAGGAGCTCATAAGATTCAAGGAATTGGTGCAGGTTTTGTACCTGAAATATTGGATACTACAGTTTACGATGAGGTTGTTCCTGTAGAGAGTGAAGATGCCTTTGAAAAGGGCAGATTGATTGGCAGAAAGGAAGGCGTTCTTGTAGGAATATCGTCAGGAGCCGCTCTTCATGCAGCTATTGAAGTTGCAAAACGTCCTGAAAATAAAGGCAAGAATATAGTTGTTATTTTGCCTGATTCAGGTGATAGATACCTTTCAACACCACTGTTCGAGGAATAAGATATGAAGATTTCAACAAAAGGCCGCTATGCATTGAGAGTGATGATTGACTTGGCGGAGCAGCAAAAGACAGAATATATTCCATTGAAGGAAATTGCAGCCCGTCAAGGTATATCTTTGAAATATTTGGAAAGCATAATGACTATATTGTCAAAGAATAAATTAATTGAAGCTTTGCATGGTAAGGGCGGTGGATACCGACTTAACCGTGAGCCATCAGATTATAAGGTTGGAGAAATACTGCGTCTCATAGAAGGTACTCTTGCACCAGTTGCATGTCTTGAATGTGGTGCAGAGCCTTGCGAAAATGCCACTTCGTGCAGGACGTTGCCAATGTGGGAAAAGCTGAATGATATGATAAACGACTATCTGGATGGTGTTTCGATAGCTGATTTGATGGATAATGGCAATGTGGATAATTATGTGATTTAGCAAAATGGAGGTAGTATGAATAAATTAATTTACTTGGATAATGCAGCAACCACCAGGGTTTATCCGGAGGTTGTGGAGGCTATGATGCCTTATTTTACGGATGATTATGGTAATCCATCATCTGTATATTCGTTTTCACAAAAGAGTGCCAGGGCAGTTGCAATGGCAAGGGAGACCTTCGCAAGAATGCTTAATGCTAAGGCTGAGGAGATTTATTTTACAGGTGGAGGCTCGGAATCGGATAACTGGGCATTAAAGGCTACGGCAGAAGCTTATGCTGATAAGGGAAAACATATTATAACAACAAAGATTGAGCATCACGCAATTCTTCATACATGCCAATACCTTGAGAAGAAGGGCTATGAAATCACATATCTTGACGTAGATGAATATGGAAGGGTAGATCTAAATGAACTTGAAGCGGCAATTCGTCAGGATACAATATTGATTTCGGTAATGATGGCAAATAATGAAATTGGTACAATCGAACCAATTTCGAAGATTGGTGAGATTGCGAAAAAATTCGGAATAATATTTCATACAGATGCAGTTCAGGCATTTGGGCATATTGAAATAGATGTGGAAAAGATGAACATTGACATATTAAGCGCCAGTGCTCATAAGATAAATGGTCCTAAGGGAGTGGGGCTTATGTATATCAGAAAGGGCTTGAAGCTTCGTTCTTTTATTCATGGCGGAGCCCAGGAGCGTGGAAGAAGAGCGGGAACTCATAATGTGCCAGGAATCGTAGGATTTGAAAAGGCTGCAAAGATTGCAGTATCAACCATGGATAGAAGAGAAGCGTATGAAAATGCATTGAGAGATTATCTTATTGAAAGGGTCTTGGCTGAAATTCCATTTAGCAGATTAAATGGTCATCCAAAGGACAGACTTCCTAATAATGCACATTTCTGTTTCAAATTCATAGAGGGAGAGTCGATGCTTTTGATGTTGGACAGAAAGGGTATTTGCGCATCAAGTGGTTCTGCCTGTACGTCAGGCTCATTGGACCCGTCCCATGTGTTGCTGGCAATTGGTTTGCCTCATGAGATTGCCCACGGTTCACTTCGTATAACCATATCAGAGGATAATACCAAGGATGATATTGATTATTTGGTAGACGAGCTTAAGGGTATAGTTGAGAGATTGAGAATGATGTCGCCACTATATGAGGATGCGCTTAAGAAGAATAATTTATAAGGAGGAGAGTATCTATGTATAGCGAAAAGGTTATGGACCATTTTGAGAATCCTAGAAATGTTGGTGAAATAGAGAATCCAAGCGGTGTTGGTACAGTTGGAAATGCCAAATGCGGAGATATTATGAGAATATATCTTGATATTGATGATAATGGTATTATAAATGATGTGAAGTTTAAGA
>CAYWDL010000236.1:0-3398 GCA_964457015.1 uncultured Roseburia sp.
GCCTTTATCCTCGCAGACTTTTACCTTGTCGACATATGTAGAAACTCGCGATTCCCATCTAACGCCACTCACCTGATTTTGATAGTTATTCTTGCATTTCATACCAGTTAATGCCGGAACAACATTATTAATCCGGTGACCCATTTTTTTCGCAACCCTTGTAGCAAAAATATCATCAGTAGAAATAGTATCTCCTTTTATGTCAATTCCAGCCACAAGTCCTGTAGCAATTATAACGCAATCAGCATTATAATTATAGTTTGGAGTTTTCACTAAAAAGCATCCTGAATTTGTTTTTTCCACATCTGTACATTCCGTATCCAAAGCCAGTTTAACGCCAAGCTTTAAGCATCTGCTTACAAGCTTATCAACAACAGTCTGCGCCTGCAGGGAGCTTGGATAAACATATCCATTTATAACCTTGGTTTTTAAAGCTACCGACTCAAAAAATCTAATAATCTCTTCAGTAGGATAACGTTCAAGAATACTTTCCACAAATGACAGTTCTTCGCCTCTGTACCTTGACGCGGACATATCTGTATTAGTTATATTGCATCTGCCATTTCCCGTTACTAAAAGCTTTTTTCCGCACTTTTTATTTTTTTCAACAATTGTAACCTTTGCACCATTTTCTGCCGCTGCAATTGCAGCAACAAGTCCGGATGCACCGCCACCTATAACAACAACATTATTCATAAGTAATTTGCCTTTCATATCAGTAAATATTAGCTGGTAAAGCTTTGCAGATACGTATATAGAGTTGTTATATCCTCAACCGGTATTCCATCCTCCAGCCTTTCAGCATCCTGTACATTAACCGAATCCACGCTGATACCCGTATCCATATATACAGTCTTCCTATCTTCCTTATACACAACTATAAAACCATCCTCTGCACAAATATAATATTTATATACAGTATCATTTAAAACAGGATTGTCCGAATCGACCTCCTCTTTTAATCTTATATTACTATTATCTGCATTGACGCCATATTCATAACCATATATATACAATCCAAACAAAACAAACAAAACAGCTACAGCCAGCACATATTTCCATTTTTTCATAATACACCTCCATATAGTTATAGATGTATTATTTACCAGAAATAATGTTTTATACTATATTAGCTTGGCTTTTTTCAAAATATTAACAAGAATATGACCCTTTGGAATCATATACAGCTCCTCTTCTGTTATACCCTTGAGTAGAAGCAACATAATAAAATAAACACAAACCGCTATTCCTATTGATAAAATACACGAAATGCCATTGCGGTTAATAATTGACATAAACAGCTTATATGACGCTAATGTTAAAATGGCCATAACAACAGCTGCAGCCAACGGTTTAAGCAATACATTTACAAAATCAAGCTTGTAATTTATATATTTTTTAAGTGCTAAATTGTTCAATACGCAAACAATCAATGCAAAAATGAAATCTGCAATAACCACAGCGTACACATCCAGCTTAAATACATATAATAGCAGCATTAATAACGGAATATGAATAACAAGAGAAATGCTGGCATTAATCACCGGTACTCTCATCTTGTCAATTCCCTGTAATACTGAATTTGTAATAGTTGAAATCGAATAAAAAACAACCGTAAAGAAGCTGAATATCATTATTTTATTGTAAACGTCAACATTCTGAACATTGCTAAACAACAACGAAATAATCGGCATGCCAAGTATTGAAAGCCCCATACCGCTTGGTATTGCAACAAGCATAGACAGCTTAAGCGTCGAGTCAACCTTGTGTTTTATCTGACTTTTATTACCAGTTGTGTACGAACGAACAAGACTAGGTATGACTGCTGTTGCCAACGCAGATGATACAGCAATAGGCGCAGTTGTCAAAAGCTTGTATTTACCACTATAAATGCCCCACATTGTGGAATATTCATTTTCAGAAAGCTTAAAAAAGTCTGCCATGACATTTCCGTAAATATTACTGTCAATTATACTGCCAATATTATAAACAGTTGTGCTTAACAACACCGGCATTATGGTTATAACAAGGACCTTCGTGAGTGTTTCATATGATTCATCCCTGCCTCGGTTATATTTTTTGATTCGTTTCTTATAAACGGGACTGTAAACAAAATATACAAATACCATAAATACAAGTGCAGTCAATGCACCTGCACCGGTTCCAATGGTTCCACCTGCGGCACTATATGCTCCTGCCCGTCCAACCTTATCACCCATATCGTACAAAATTGATGCGGCAACAATGCTCACGATGGCATTGACAATCTGTTCCAATATCTGAGAAACAGCTGTCGGCATCATAGTTCCCATTCCTTGGAAAAATCCACGAAGAACCCCTAAAAAGCACATAACAAATAATGTAGGCGCAAGTGTCTTAATTGCGAATGCCGCCGACGGGTAGCCCCAAAGTGTCGCAAAGCCTTCTGCTCCAAAGAAAACTATACAAAAGACTATGGTTCCAATTACACATCCGAATACCAGGGCGCCAATAAATGCACGATAAGCATTCTTTAATCTGCCCTTAGCCACTCGCTCAGACACAATTTTTGACACCGCAATAGGCATACTCATTGATGATATAAGCAAAAACAATGAATATACATCAAATGCAATGGAATAATAACCTATTCCTTCATCACCCAGTATGGAATTCAAAGGAACTCTATATATAATTCCAATTACTCTTACCAGAATTCCGGCAAGTGCCAATATGCTTCCCTGTACAAGAAAGCTGCTTTTTTCCTTACTCATTTTATCATTCCCATCCTATAATTTAAAAGCATTAGGAAACAGTCTGTCAAAGGCAATCTCCTTTATCCCTTCTTTATCATCATATAAAACTATAACGCCCTTTTCCATAAATTCACTTAAAAACTGTAAGCAGATTCCACAAGGGTATGTATATTCACCTGAGGATGAAACTATCGCTATCCTTTTAAAACAAGTATCACCACTGCTAACTGCTTTTACAGCTGCAGTTCTCTCAGCACATATAGCTGCGCCATAGGACGCATTTTCAACATTACAGCCTGTATATATATTACCGGTGTCCGTCAACAGCGCTGCACCAACCTTAAACTCAGAATACGGCGAATACGACCTGCTCATGGCCTCTGTCGCCAAAGCAATCAGCTTTTCATTTAATGCCTGCTCCATAAAACTCCTCCCTTTATCTTACAATATTCAAGCCTTTTAACACTTCCTCCTGCATTCTTTCCATTTCAATTCGTTCTTCCTCTTCCATATGGTCGTAACCGAACAAATGAAACATGCTGTGAGCAACCAAAAAAGCCATCTCTCTTTTTACCTCATGCCCATATTCCTCTGCCTGACTTAAAATCTTATCATATGATAATACTATATTACCCAACAATAATTCACCGCTTTCAGGCTCAA
>CAYWDL010000237.1:0-3361 GCA_964457015.1 uncultured Roseburia sp.
AGGCTTCAGGTGCTGAATCTCCTTCATGAACATAACCACAAACACTACATACATACTTTGCCATAATTTTATTCTCCTTTTCTTATAAATATTTTTTTGACCCCCCGGCGGGTTTGATGTGTCTCAAGGGACACATATAAAATTGCGCTGTGTGCTTTATGCACATTTTTACCCGCCTAAGTCATTGGTTTCATAAATCAGTAATGATTACTGTTTTAATATAACATCCTTTTTTTGTTTTGTCAACAGAAAAATAAGAATTATTCTTGTTTTTTAATTTTCCTTGCATTCGCTGCATTTTCCGTAGAAAATCAGCTGATGTTTTTCGATATCTCCATCAAAATTTTGATTTGCCAATGTATTAAGAAAATCCAAATTGTCCATCTCCAGGTCAATCACCTTAAAACATTTATTGCAAACAAAATGCGGATGGGGCTTTGCATTTCCATCAAAATGTTCCGATGCATCTCCGCAGGAAATCTTCTGAATCTCGCCCATATCAGACAACAATGTCAGATTCCTGTAAACCGTGCCAAGACTTATCTTCGGGCACTCTTCCCTTACATTATTATATATAACCTCCGCCGTTGGATGATCCTTTCTGGTCATCAGAAATTTCACTATCGCTTCCCTACTTTTACTATAATTTAATGTTGCCATATTACCTCCTTCCAAATTAGTAATTGTTCTTGTTTTTAATATATACTATAACCACAATTTTGTCAATAATAAATTAGTAATTATTATCATTTTCCCACCTTGACATTCCCCCGTACCTTAAGTAGAATTGAATAGTTAAGAATTTTACAAAAAGGAACTAATACAATGGAAGAAACATTATATACTATACCTCTTACAGAGGCCTTTGAGGCAGATGACGAATGTCCTTTCTGTTTCGTTGAGAGAAAAATTGAAAATGATTTATTAGACGGACTTTTAGGTTCAAACACATCTTATATGGAAAGCGATATCAGAGACAAGACTGATGCTGACGGATTTTGCAAAACACATTTTAAAAAAATGTTTGATTATGGCAATACACTTGGTAATGCCTGGATACTCAAGACTCATTATCAGACAGTGATGGCAGAGATGAAGAAGCAGACAAAAATGTTTTCACCTTCTAAGGCTTCCTTATTCAAGAAGAAATCAGAGGGCGAGAATTCTATTGCTCAATGGGCAAAGATGCGTGACAAATCCTGCTACATATGCAAGCGTTTTAACAAAACCTATTCAAGATATATGGATACATTTTTCTATATGTATAAAAAAGATGATTCTATGAGCAAAATGATTGAGAAGAGCAAAGGCTTTTGTTTGCATCATTTTGGTGATATTTGCCAGAATGCTGACGACAAGCTAAACAATAAGCAGAAGGAAGATTTCTTCCCGCTTATTTTCAAGGTTATGGACGAATCTTTTGAGCGAGTTTATGAGGATGTAAGTTGGCTGATTGAAATGTTCGACTACAAGAACAAGGATGCTGATTGGAAGAATTCTAAGGATGCATTGAGACGTGGTATGCAGAAGCTTCGTAGCGGTTACCCTGCTGATTTACCACACAAAAAGCGATAATTATGTCAAGAAAGGTTCAAACTTATGAAAAAGATATTTTTACCTATAATAATGTTTTTATCCGCATTAATTATAAATGAATCCGTATTTGCAGCGGAGTTAACCGGTGCTTTCCAGTTGTCTAATGGCGGTGACATCAGTGCACTTACGGACGATTCTCATTATTCAGTGGTTGAATTTAATACTAATGATACAATTTCTTTAAGCTCCTCTGACGGTACTGCTATCTCAGGAATATACATTACCTGGGACAGTAAAGCGGTTCCTTGGACTCTTACGACTGACAGTGGTGATATTTCCTGTGGAGGCAATGGCTTTCTTCACGAATACATCGCCCTGGAAAACGCTTCAACCAAGGTAACCATTCATATTCCGTCTGATGAAATGCGTATTTCAACCATCCGAATCTTTAGTGACGGCGAGCTTCCTCACGATGTTCAGGTTTGGAATCCTCCTTGCGAAAAGGCAGATATTTTGGTAGTTGCATCCCATGCCGATGATGAAATTCTTTTCTTTGGCGGCATACTCCCAACTTACTCATATGTATACGATGCAGACGTTCAGGTTGTATATATGTCTCATTTCTGGCATGGTCAGAAGGTTCGTGAGCACGAGAAGCTTGACGGCTTATGGGAAGCCGGTATACGAAATTATCCTGTATGTGGTAATTTTGAAGACCTTTATTCAGAGGATATCGACACAGCTGCCACTCAGTACGATTATGATGCAATGGTTTCTTACCTTGTATCCGAAATCAGACGCTTTACACCACAGGTTATAGTTACACATGATGTAAATGGTGAATATGGTCATGGTTTTCATATGCTTACATCAAAGGCTGTACGAGAAGCTACCGAGATTGCCGGCGATGCAACTCAATATGCAGACTCAGCTACAACATACGGTGTCTGGGACACTCCAAAGCTTTATCTTCACGTTTATAAGGAAAATGCCATCAGACTTGATTTGAGAACTCCTATTGAAGAAGATTATTTGGGTCGTACTGCTTTGGATATTGCCATTGCAGCTTACAAGAAGCATGTATCACAGCAGTGGTGCTGGTTCTATGTTTCAGACGACTACCAGTACAGCTGTGCCGACTTTGGCTTGTATCGTACTTTGGTAGGAACAGATACAACCGATGATATTCTTTGTAATATAAAGACCTACAAGGTTCAGGCTGCCGAAGAAGAAGCCCGATTAAAGGCAGAAGAAGAAAGCCGCAAGGCAGAGGAGGAATCCAGCCGTGAACAAGTTTCTAAAGAAACTGCTTCTAAAGAAGCTGCATCTTTAGAAGAAGCGTCCAGACAAGAAGAATCCCGCCAACAAGCTTCCAAAGAGGAGGCTTCTAAGCAGGCCGAACTTGAAAAAGAGATGAAGCAGATGCGTATTACAACAGTTAGCATCATCTGTGTGGCTATTGTAGCTGTGATTGTAGGAGTTGTGGTGTTTACTATAAAAAGAAAAAGAATAAACAATAAGTAAAAAAAAGAGGTGTTAGGGATGAAGAGACTGCTGTGTATATTGTTGTTTGTGGTTTTGACATCAGGGATGCTTGTTGCATGTGGCGATGGCAAAAACGGACAAACTACCAATGAGAGTAAGAAAAGTGATTTAAATGGAACTGAATTGGCAAAGTTATTGTTAGCCAATGAGCGTCTCGACTCAGATGAACTGAGTGATAGCAAAGGTCTGCTTACAGCAGACAGATTAAATAAGCTGGAGAATATAGTACTTTCTACAATAATCGATACATCTGTGTGTCGTAGATATACGGATGAAAATG
>CAYWDL010000238.1:0-3360 GCA_964457015.1 uncultured Roseburia sp.
CATATAATAAATACCATAACAAGTGTAAGAATTGCATATAAATTGTATGGGATTGTCTGCATAAATGCATCAAAGCCTGTTGTTCCAGCTGCTTCAATATCTGAAGACACCGCTACTGCCCAACTTGAAATCGGAGCAATAATACATACTGGTGCTGCTGTTGCATCAATTATATAAGCAAGCTTTTCTCTTGAAATCTTACACTTATCTGTAATAGGGCGCATTACTGTACCAACTGTCAAGCAATTGAAGTAATCGTCAATAAATATAAGTATTCCTAAAACCATTGTCGCAAGCTTTGCACTTACTGGATTTTTAAATTTTGTTGCTGCCACTCTTCCGTAAGCTCTTGAACCACCTGCCATTGTAACAACCGCAACCAACGCTCCAAGTAGTGATAAAAACAATATCATATAACCATTATCACCAATCTTGTACGCCATCATATCAAAAGTATACTGTATTGAACTCATTATTGACATTCCAAATGTCATTTTCATCTTAAAACAATATATCAGCATTCCTGAAAGAATACCTGCAAACAAAGAAGAAAAAACCTCTTTAGTAATCAATGCCAATACAATCGCGATAAGTGGTGGCAATATTGAAAGCCACCCTGCTTCAACCATTTCTAAACCCATCTTTCGTACCTCTCTTTTTTAAGATAATAATGAATACTCTTCCAAATTCCATACCTTGTCCACAAGTCCCTCATAGAACTCCGGCTCATGGCATACCAAAAGTATCGCACCCTTGTATTCCATTAAGGCTCTTCTTAATTCATCCTTTGCATCTACATCCAAATGGTTTGTAGGCTCGTCAAGTATAAGGACATTTGTTTCTGTATTAATAAGCTTACAAAGTCTTACCTTCGCCTGCTCACCACCACTTAAGACTCTTACCTGACTTTCAATATGCTTAGTTGTAAGACCACATTTCGCAAGAGCAGAACGCACCTCATACTGTGTAAAGGAAGGGAATTCCTCCCAAATCTCTTCTATACAGGTATTACTCTTTGGCTCCATCTCCTGTTCAAAATATCCCTTATATAAATAATCACCAAGTGTTGCCTTACCTGAAATAGGACTAATTATTCCAAGTAAGCTCTTTAAAAGCGTACTCTTTCCAATACCATTTGTACCAACTATGGCAATCTTCTCGCCTCTCTCCATACGAAGATTGATAGGCTTTGACAAAGGCGCAGCCTTATCGTAACCGATTACCAAATCAGTTGTTTCAAATATAACCTTGCCTGCTGCTCTTGCCTCTTTGAAATTAAACTCTGGCTTTGGCTTTTCCTTGGCAAGCTCGATAACATCCATCTTATCAAGCTTCTTTTGTCTGGACATTGCCATATTTCTCGTAGAAACTCTCGCCTTATTTCTAGCAACGAAATCCTTTAAATCAGCAATTTCCTGCTGCTGACGATTGTATGCAGCCTCAAGCTGTGCCTTCTTAACTGCATACACCTCCTGGAACTTGTCATAATCACCTACATATCTGTTAAGCTCCTGATTTTCCATATGATAAATAATATTAACAACACTATTTAAGAAAGGAATATCGTGTGAAATCAATATAAATGCATTCTCATATTCCTGTAAGTATCTCTTCAACCATTCAATATGGTTAGCATCCAAATAGTTAGTAGGCTCGTCAAGAAGCAAAATTTCAGGCTTCTCCAATAAAAGCTTACACAAAAGTATCTTTGTTCTCTGACCACCACTGCATTCTGTAACATCTTTGTCCAAACCAAGTTCAAGAATGCCCAAAGCTCTTGAAACTTCTTCAATCTTGGAATCAATTACATAGAAATCATTATTTGTAAGAATGTCTTGAATTGTTCCAAGCTCCTCCATCATAACTGTCATCTCATCCTCTGACGCTTCGCCAAGCTTGTCACAGATTTCATTCATCTTTTCTTCAAGCTCAAATAAATATTTGAAAGCATCCTTTAAGACATCTCTTATGGTCATTCCCTTAGTAAGAACTGCGTGCTGATCCAAATATCCTACTCTGACATTCTTATTCCATTCCACCTTACCTTCGTCGGGCATAAGCTTTCCTGTAACAATATTCATAAATGTAGACTTACCCTCACCATTGGCACCAATAAGTCCAATATGCTCGCCCTTTAACAATCTAAAGGAAACATTATCAAATATGGCTCTGTCACCAAAACCATGGGTTAAATTTTCAACATTAAGTATCATAAATACTCTCTCTTTCTGTAATTATCTGCTTTAACGCAACAAGGGCTCATCGCTTAAGCGACAAGCCCTTCGCACTTATAAAGTATATTATAGAAACGTATATTTTTCAAGATTATTTTGTGACTATTCAGAGTCAATATACTCAATCGACAACTACTTAGCCTCTATATAACCAAGAGCCTTAAGTAACTCTGCTGATAATAAAGCACCACCTGCTGCACCACGTAATGTGTTATGTGATAAGCCTACAAACTTGTAATCATATACAGAGTCTTCTCTAAGACGACCAACTGATACACCCATACCATTTTCGAAGTTAACATCAAGCTTAACCTGTGGACGATTATCTTCTTCAAGATACTGAATGAACTGCTTTGGAGCGCTTGGAAGCTCTAATTCCTGTGGAAGACCCTTGAATGCAAGCAACTTTTCAATAAGCTGTTCCTTAGTTGGCTTTTTGTTAAACTTAACAAATACAGCTGCTGTATGTCCATCAAGAACCGGCACTCTGATACACTGTGTTGTAATAACAGGACCTTCTGCCTTCTTGATTACACCATCTTCAATCTTGCCCCAAAGTCTAAGTGGTTCCTGTTCACTCTTCTCTTCTTCACCACCGATGTATGGGATGATATTTTCAACCATTTCCGGCCAATCCTTAAATGTCTTACCTGCACCTGAAATAGCCTGATATGTTGTAGCAACTACTTCTACAGGCTCGAATTCCTTCCAAGCTGTAAGTACTGGGGCATAGCTCTGGATTGAACAGTTAGGCTTAACTGCTACGAAGCCTCTCTTTGTACCAAGTCTTTCCTTCTGGAACTTGATTACTTCATAGTGTTCAGGGTTGATTTCCGGAACTACCATAGGAACGTCTGGTGTCCATCTATGTGCACTGTTGTTAGAAACAACTGGTGTTTCTGTCTTAGCATATGCTTCTTCGATTGCCTTGATCTCATCCTTTGTCATATCAACTGCGCTAAATACGAAATCAACTGAAGCTGCAACTGCCTCAACCTCATTAACATTCATAACAACTAACTTCTTAACTGCTTCCGGCATTGGTGTCTGCATTTTCCATCTGTCACCAACTGCTTCTTCATATGTCTTACCTGCTGAACGAGGACTTGCTGCCACAGTAACAACC
>CAYWDL010000239.1:0-3347 GCA_964457015.1 uncultured Roseburia sp.
CCAACATAGCAACTTCATTTAAATCATTTGTTTTCCTATATTTTCTTTAATTCCATCAATCTTAAATTAAACATCTTCGCTTCATCTGTCATATCACCAAATATACTCATATCCACATCACATATCTGCCTAAGTCCAATCTTTTTCACTGCCTCAATGGCAGCCTCGCGCTGATTAAGCTTTCTTGGCAATACGGTCTGGCAATTTGCACCGTCAATATTATCATAAGACAAAAAGCTTTGGTTAAAATCCATTATAGGATAAAGAGACACGCATTTGTTATTTCTATTATCCACTAAAAACCCCCAGTTTTCTGGATGTCTGTCCGTATTTCCAATCAAGTAATCCAAAATATTCATCCCATAATATGTGACTGGGTCAAGCTCATTGCATACCTTAATTGTATTCAAATCATTATTAATCGCATATATATCAAATGCCATTTTTGACACTATAGAATAATCCATCGATGTAACAATATCACTTTCCGATACCATCTCCCCCTGGAAATATCCTTCTCTATATATAACCTGTGGTATATCAAAGCACTGACAAATCTTACTTGCAAGAATTTCCTTTTCAACAACCTGAGAATCACCATCTTTAAGCAGTCTAAAACCATTCGCTCTTCGTATCCAAGCCTTAGGAAAAACGCCTTTTGTAGATAAATCTTGTGCTAATTCTTTATTAGTAACAGTCATCTGATGACCCTTTAATGAAATCTCTACAATAGCCTCATTTAAGGGATTATCATACAAATTTATACTCGAAAATGATATATCCTCTCCCAATTTTCTCACCCAATACACATCCGTAAGTGATACACAATGATAAGACAACGAAATACCTGCTCTATCCTTATCTGTAATTGCCTGTGACACTCCAATACTATTAAGTATTTCCTTTGCATATTTTCTATCTAATGACAAAACACGAGAAGCACACCAATGATAAAAATTCACAAGATTATTCATCAATATATCAATGTCGTTGTTATCATTTTCCTCAAAATATAAATCATATGGCATAAATGTATCATAATAAATAATAGCTTTTCCGATTGATGAAATCGACGCAACCACTTTTTCCATATGCATTACTTCATATACTACTGTTTGATTTCTATGCATTTTACACCTCATATACTGCTTATTACCATACATTATAATTCATCTTTTTTATTATTTCAATGCTACGTTTATATTAATCCTCAATCCTATCCATTATCATTTTCTTTGCCTTGTACCTTGACACATTGAACCCTCTTATGCTCATATCCTCTGCATCCTCCAACACATTTTCCAAATGTATGTATCCATATTTGTCAGGAACAATATCCATATATTGAGTATCCTCAAGGTAATAATCCTGTATGAGCATTTCTTCATCTTCCATCCACTCTAAAATCACAGGTGTAGCATCCGCAGATAACCTTCTAAACAAATAGAAATCCTCATAAGCCTCACCCTTAAAGAATTCGCTCCTTGTCTCCTTGCTTCCCTCAACATTTACCTTCGCAATCCAGTAATCAGGCTTAGCAAATGCAAGGACAATATATAGACATGTCACTATGACCATACTATAACGGAACAATGGAAACTTATCAGTAAATATGTATATCATAACCCCCATAAAAATCAATGCAAGCACTGCCAGACTCCACAACACAAATATTCTTAAAAAAGTCAGATAATAATACTGAATATAAATTATCATTCTAAGGGCACTTGATGCAATCATTATAAATGTACACAATGACATAACTGCAAGAATTCCCTTCAATACCTTACTGGATTTAAAATAGCAAAGACAAACCAGTACAATAATTAAATTCAACACACTAACTGCAAGAAGCTGAAAGAATCCTTCTCTTGCATATTCCGCATATGTATATCCATCAGGCAATTCCATATTTCCCATAAACAGATACACAATCTGAATAACGCTGAATACAAGATACAGCATTGTCATAATAGATGCCATTGGAATAGCTATCAGAGGTTCCATCTTTCTGGTATCGCGAACCTCCTCCTTCATCTCCTTTTTCACCACATAACACATAATACTATAGGTTGCAAAAAACATAAATCCAACCATTAAGCAAATCTGAATTACTCCAAACAAGCTAAATCCGGCAAACACACTATCGGCAAGATTTCTAAATACTGCATCAGCACTTGTCAACATTGCAAATACTATAACAAACAACGGAATAGTGATAATAGTTCCCACAATCACATAAAATACATTATTATTTTTGCTCCTCATTTTATTGCGACAGTACCACACAAAATCAATAAATGGATTAAACAACTCGCCAAGTGACATAAAAAAAACAGTCACAATCGACCCAAGATATTTTCCCAAGGTCCACTTTTTAGTATCATATATAATGTCCAATACAAAACAGATAGTCAACAAAAGCACTCCACATTTGTTAAAAAATATGATTTTACCATCATCTGTACAAAACGTTGCAATAGACAGCGACATAATACTAAAAATATAAAAAACACTCACCCTCTTTAGCTTAAACTCAAGCTTCTTAACCAAAAACAAAATCAATGCGATTGTTCCTGCACTAAATAACGCATATGTTATACCGGCGTCATTGTCATACATACAGAATGCATATAAACACGCATATATAAATGCTGCAACACCGTAAATATGAAAATTCTCTTTTATCTTTTCCTTGTACACATTTCCTTTTATTATTTCCTCATTCATTTCTAATTTTCTCCCTCTTCAGTATCCTCTACAAATTCTAAAATATCTCCCGGCTGACAGTTAAGCGCCTTGCATATGGCATCCAATGTCTCAAGCCTCACAGCCTTAGCTTTGTTATTCTTAAGTATAGAAAGATTGGCAAGGGTGATATCCACCTCACCGGCAAGCTCTGTGAGACTTTTCTTCCGCTTCGCCATCATTACATCAAGATTTATTACAATCATACTCACACCTCTTCCTATATAGTAAAGTCATTTTCTTCCTTGTATTCAATGGCCTGCTCAAACACAAAGGATAAAACCTTGCTAAATAACCCGGCAATAATAAACACAAGTATCACCACAAGCATTGCAGCTGTCATAAATACTATAGTTCTAACAACTGACATCAGTACAATAAAAAAACTCCACTTACACATCTTATCAAGACTTGTAACATTCTCTCTTACAAAGCAGTTCTTATCAATTACTGTTTTAAATATCCTGCGAAGCTCTCTGATAATAACAATAGCAGCAATTCCAAGTACAAAATAAATAAGTACCAATTCACCATAATGTTCCTTGAAATGCTCACTATTAGTTCCCATCCACTTAATAGACCACGGCAATGTTGCTGTC
>CAYWDL010000240.1:0-3335 GCA_964457015.1 uncultured Roseburia sp.
ATTGGAGTTCTTCCTGTGGCAGCAGAATACTGCTCTTCAATTTCAAAAGGTGTATCGCCGGCTGTAATAAAATAGTCCAATTTTTTAGTACTCTTTGCATACCATTCAGTTTTATTTGCACCAAATGTGGCTGTACCAATGGCAGGATTGTTCCAGAAGAAGCCATATCCTCTGCTTGAAATCATAAATGGCACGCTGGCCTGACTATTTCTATGTGCCAGCTCCAAGATAGCGCCCTTTTTATCAAGATTCTTCTCCTGATACTGTCCCATGCCAAATATTTTCTCATCATCAAATGCTTCAAAGCGCATTGTCAATTCAAAATCCGTACTGCCCTGAATAGGCTTTAATTCTCTGGCATCCACACGAAGCGGTACACAGTAACGATTAATTCTGTTACGGTTACGCCAGTATTCCTCTGTCAAAAGCTCGCCCTTTTGATTGTAATAGCTAATCCAGCCCTCTGTATTAATCTTTGCTGTAAGCTTACCATTTTTCACAGTATATATCTTACCTGTCTGATGATAATGTGCATATTCCTCAGACGCATACCAAGGGTCTGTTGTATCCACTTCCTCCACGCTTATTTGAACTTCACAATCCTCAACCTTTTCAGTCAATGCCCAATCATTATCATCCATAACGGGTGTGCCACTCATGCGCACACGAAATGAATTCTTTCCCCAAGGCTCCAGCCAAAGCATGGATTTGCCCTGTGCAATAATCACACGATTTCCTTCTGTATATACTCTCATTTTCAATCCTCCATATCTATTGTGCTATTTCTCCGTACAACACGCCTCTTGAGCCTGTCGCCACAAAAAATCTGCCAAATTTTCTTTTATCACCATCAATACTATTTATCTGACCGTACATCTGATTTGCGTCATTGATTCTTGCATATGTCTTGCCCTCATCGAGAGTGCAATAAAAGCCATAGACACCATCTATTATTCCGCACAGGTAAATAGCCTTTTCTCCGCCCACATACGAGCCTGCTTCACTGCCAATTCCCAAGCCCATCTTAATGCAGGTATCACCATCTGCTGAGAGTTTTTTGCAGCTTATGCTGTCAGTGCTGCTGTCATACTTATATTTCCAAAGACCATCATCGCCCAAGGCCATATAAAACAGTCCTTCTTCACCTGCAACACCGCGAACCTCAGTACCATTTGCCACATCAATCAATCCAAAATCACATATTGGAAATGCATCATCCGTCAGCTTCTCATTATAAGTCAAGCCGCCATCACGACTTACATACAGCTGACCCGCTTCGCCAAAACCATAGAAAAGCTTTGGATTTACCCTGTCTGAAAACACCTTCATTCGGCCCTCTGTCCTAAGCTCATTATTCAAATCGAAGACCTGTACCTTAGCAAAGGTCCTTCCCCCATCCTGACTGCAAATCACCAAATCAATTGGTAGCCAGATTTCATCAGCTATGGACCACACTATATTCTGTCCATCATGTGACATTGCCACCCAGCCCGGATTGTTATTTGGGCGCTCTATATGATGCATTTGCTCATCAATTTTTTCACTTAATCCAAAATACATTGGAATCCTCTCATAAGACTTGAAACCATCAGCAGTGCGCACCAGACCGCCCTTAGTCTTGCCCTTCCAATTGCCTCTGGCAGCAATAATTGCAATATTGCCATCGGTGTCCGATAAATCTGCATTGATACAGGTAATGTAACGATTGCCCTCTGCATCATCAAAGGAATTCTCACAAGGCTCATCAAGGCTTCTAAAAGCAAATCCACCTAAATCACCTAATATATCCACCATCTGTACATCGCCCTTAACCGGCCCATATACATTTAAATGTACCGTCTCTTCTATTCCATCACACCAGTCATGATACTTTGGATGGTCAGACATCAATGCGTCCGTCTTAAATACACCTGTGCCGGAGTTAAACCATAATTCATTCTCATTAAATGGATTAAGCTTCACATCACTTTGCCAGTGAAGAATACTTACGTTGCCATTGTACCTTGGCTGCATATACGAGCTTCTAAAGTAAATATCACCCTTCTCCAAGCCGTACAAGCTCACCTTCCAGGTATCGCCGTAATCCTCAGACACATAGATTGCCTCAGCGCCTTCCTTTTCCCTGCAAAGCGTGGAGCAGGCAAGAAGTCCCGGCTTGGCTTTGCAGGAGCATATACCTCCAAAACCATAATTCAAATATTCTGTGGTAAGCTTTCCGTCTGCATCAGGTGTAATATCATCAAAACCGGCAAGCTTGCCATCTTCAAATCTATAACGAATCACCTTGCCGCCGATTACATCACCGGTATCACAGCTGTAGCCCAAAGGAACAATATAATTCCAACGTCCCGTAGAATTCAATGTCATATACAAATACTTGCCATCATAGTCATATCTGGATGCCACAAGACCATTCATCCTGCTGTCCTCCACAATAACATTTTCCGGCATCATAAGCTTCTCAAAGCTCTCGCCTTCATCATAAGACACATAAAGACTGTGTCCTCGAAGAGTATCATCCACTCTTGTTGTATACCCTGCAGTACCTGCAACTATCGTCTTTGAATCATCAGACACCCACACACAGGTTGTGTAGTCCTCTTCAAGCGCCAATCTCTTCCAAGTATCTCCTCTGTCAGTAGTCTTCCAAAGGCCGCCCAGCTGACTGGCAAAATACAATACATTTCCGTCATTCTTATCCACAACCAAACGATAGCCCGTTCCACGACCACTTAGGTTACCGTGAACCTCTGTTGGCACCCTCTTATATGTAAATGTTTTGCCATAATCTTCTGATATACTTAACACACCATAGCCATTGCCATAAACGCCGCTGATAATATAAAGCCACGAAGGATGATTATCATCCAACGCCAGTGCAATAGGAAATGTTTCTGCCAAATCCTCGCCTGTTACATGTTCTATGAGACTATGCCATTTTTCATCCTCATAATCAAATCTGTATGTACCACCAATATCCGTTCTGGCATACAAAATATTTGGCTCCTTACTATGATAAATCAGGCCTGTTACGTAACCACCGCCAGGAATCGGTGCATTCTTATATTCATATTTTATATTCTGTGTCACTTTACAGTTCATAGACTTCTCCATTCCTTTTGACATAATAATCTATAATAATAATCTCACACAATGAACAAAAAAAATAGACGAATTATTCTAGATAAAATCTTTAATAATTCGCCTATCTTTTATTTTTCAAATGACTATGTCACTTAATTTGTCTTAAACAAATCTTATAACTGTGGACCAGCAGCAACTAATGCCTTACCAGCATCATTGCCTTCGTACTTAGCAAAGTTCTTAACGAATCT
>CAYWDL010000241.1:0-3333 GCA_964457015.1 uncultured Roseburia sp.
GATTTGACTGAATCTGCATACTTTCTTCCGGTCCCATGAAAATCTTTCTTCCATCTACATGAGAGTTAAAGTATACTCCTTCTTCCTTAATCTTTCTAAGCCCGGCAAGTGAAAACACCTGAAATCCGCCTGAATCAGTAAGAATAGGCTTATCCCACACCATAAACTTATGAAGACCACCCATCTGCTTTACAATCTTATCACCTGGTCTCACGTGGAGATGATAGGTATTTGAAAGCTGTACCTGTGTCTTAATCCCCTGTAAATCCTCTGTTGAAACCGCACCCTTGATAGCTGCTGCAGTACCAACATTCATAAATACAGGTGTCTGAATCACACCATGAACTGTATGAAATTCTCCTCTTTTGGCTTTGCCATCCTGTTTCAATAATTTGTACATAACATTCGTATTCCTTAGATTATTATGATTTTCTTACAAAGTCACCTATAATTATATACCATATTTTTCTCGTAAATGGAACAGAAAAATAATAATAATTTCGTAAAAAGCGTAAATACTTATTATACCATAAACAATTATTCCAATATTGCAAGGAGATGTATATAATGAAATCAAACTCAATCGGTCGAGACTTCATAACCTGCGGTTTGTGCGGATGGTGCATAGAAATATTCTGGACAGGTATTGGCAGCTTTATAAGACATGACAAAAAAATGATGGGAAACACT
Organism: uncultured Roseburia sp.; assembly: GCA_964457015.1. Taxonomy (GTDB): domain Bacteria; phylum Bacillota; class Clostridia; order Lachnospirales; family Lachnospiraceae; genus SVEL01. Next base: position 691 of record CAYWDL010000241.1, read on the forward strand.
TCTATTTTAATGTTTCCCATATATGGTCTTGCTTCCCTTATAAAACCTTTGTCCAAAAGACTAAAAGGCACACCTGTTATATTTCGAGGAACCATCTATACTTTTTGCATATTTACTGTGGAATATATAACAGGAAGCTATCTTAAGCTTCACAAAAAATGTCCCTGGGATTATAGTCAATCCCAATATAACATAAACGGATTAATACGCCTCGATTATGCACCTGCCTGGTTCGTTGTGGGATTAATCTTCGAAAAACTTCTTAATACCACTGACAGTAGAACTCATTGACATCAAAAGCATATCAAGTACTGTAATAGCTGTCATAGCCTCAACCACAACCACCGCTCTAGGTACGATAATAGGGTCGTGACGACCTTTTATCTGAACCTTTATATCCTCACCGGCTTTATTTACTGTTTCCTGCTCTTTAAATATAGAAGGTGTCGGCTTAATTGCCGCTCTCAACAATATCTGACTTCCATCAGATATTCCGCCTAAAATCCCGCCTGCATTATTGGTCTTTTTAGAAACCTTTCCATCCTTCATTACAAATGCGTCATTATTGTCGTAACCATTTGCCCTGGCAACCTTAAAGCCTGCTCCAATCTCAAAGCCTTTGACAGCTCCAATAGACATAATCGACTTTGCAAGATTTGCATCCAGCTTCTCAAATACAGGTTCACCAACGCCTGCCTTAAGGCCATCAACAATACATTCTATGACGCCACCTGTTGAATTAAGCTCCTTTAACATCTTATCAAGATATTCACAAGCCTTATCAGCCCCTTCACTATCAGGCATGGCAACTGCATTATTGTCTCTCTCGTCCTTGTCAAAACGGGCATAATCAATCTCTATGTCACCAATTGACTTAGTATAGGCATATACACTTACACCAAGCTCTTCTAAAAGCTTAGCCGCAATTGCACCAGCAGCAACACGACCGATGGTTTCTCTTCCTGAAGAACGTCCGCCACCTCTGTAATCCCTGAAGCCATACTTCATATCAAATGTATAATCTGCATGTCCCGGTCTGTAATACTCAGCAATTTCGCTATAATCTGATGAACGCTGGGTCTGATTATACACCACCATAGAGATAGCTGTTCCCGTTGTTTTTCCCTCAAATACACCTGAAAGAATCTCAACCCTATCAGCCTCATTTCTAGGAGTTGTATACTTTGACTGCCCCGGTTTTCTCCTATTTAAATATTTTTGAATATCATCCTCACAAAGCTCCAACCCTGCAGGGCAACCATCAACCGTAACTCCTATAGCTTTACCATGTGATTCGCCCCAGGTTGATACCTTGAATATATTTCCGTAAATTGAACCTGACATATATGTCATATCCTTTCTATACTATATTAGTCGTTGACTGACTAAACACGGCTGCCGCTTTTTTGCGACAGCCAGTGTAAAATACTTATAAGCTTACGAATAAAGTGGATACTTATCTGTCAATGTCTTAACAAGCTCCATAGCCTTTGCTGAATTTGCATCAACATCCTTAACAAGAAGTGAAATAGCTTCAGCAATAACATCCATATCCTCTGCAACCATACCTCTTGATGTAACAGCTGGAGTACCAAGTCTGATACCGCTTGTCACAAATGGAGAAGCAGGGTCTCTTGGAATAGCATTCTTATTACATGTAATATTACCTGCATCAAGAATCTTTTCACATTCCTTACCTGTAATGTTCATATTCTGTAAATCAACAAGCATTAAGTGGTTGTCTGTACCACCTGATACAAGGTTAAATCCTCTGTCTGTAAGCCCCTTTGCAAGTGCTGCTGCATTAGCCTTAACATTCTGCATATATACCTTGTAGCTGTCATCTAATGCTTCCTTAAAGCATACAGCCTTAGCTGCGATAACGTGCATCAAAGGACCACCCTGGATACCTGGGAATACTGCCTTGTTGAAGTTGAACTTTTCGTTCATTTCAGCATTTGAAAGAATCATACCACCTCTAGGTCCTCTAAGTGTCTTATGTGTTGTTGTTGTTACAACATGTGCATGTGGGAATGGGTTCATATGAAGTCCTGTTGCAACAAGACCTGCGATATGAGCCATATCTACCATAAGATAAGCACCTACTTCATCAGCGATTTCTCTGAATTTCTTGAAATCGATTTCTCTAGGATATGCACTTGCACCTGCTACGATTAACTTTGGCTGGCATTCCTTAGCTATTCTTAAAACTTCATCATAATCAATGAATCCATCTTCATTTACACCGTATGATACGATATTGAAGTACTTACCGGACATATTCACAGGAGAACCATGTGTAAGATGTCCACCATCTGCAAGGCTCATACCCATAACTGTGTCACCTGGCTTAACGATTGCAAAGAATACTGCCATATTTGCCTGTGCGCCTGAATGTGGCTGAACGTTTGCATATTCGCAACCGAAAATCTTCTTTGCTCTTTCGATGGCAAGATTTTCTACAACGTCAACGTATTGACAACCGCCGTAATATCTCTTTGCAGGATATCCTTCTGCATACTTGTTTGTAAGCGGGCTACCCATAGCTGCCATTACAGCCTTGCTTACAAAGTTCTCAGAAGCAATAAGCTCGATATGACTGTTCTGTCTGTTAATCTCGTCAGTCATTGCTGCTGCTACTTC
>CAYWDL010000242.1:0-3329 GCA_964457015.1 uncultured Roseburia sp.
CTTTGTTTTAATATCTGACTTATTACCGAAACTAATATACCTACTGCTGCAATCTTAAAAATAATATTAACGTCCACATTTACTCCTTTTTGGAAAATGAATTTATAAGAATATTATGGTTATAAATATTCCTGCCAAAACCCCAAACATCTTCCACATCTTCATATTCTTGTCCATACTTAAAGATAATTCCTTTGTTTCTCTGTCAATATAATCAAGGGTGTACTCAATATTGTTTAATTGCATCTTCTTGTCCAGATATCCCAAATTCTCCCCCAGCTCCTTAATCTTTGTAATATCCTCAGCTGTAAAGCTTATATTATTCAGACATTTATCCACTGCGTCATTCCAGTACCCGCTTATTGCCTGCTCATAGAAGCCCTTTGTGCCCTCATATAATTCGCCAAAAAAATATTTAAACTCCCCCACAGTCTTACTATGCAGTTCCCTAAAAATCTGATTCATTTCAGATTCATTGTAATCAATCTCTGCGCGCAGCATTATAAGCACCTTCTTAAAATATGTCAGGGACTTGTACCTTTCCTTTATCCTATCTGCATACTTAAAGCCCATCATTGTTGTCCCAAGTATTATTATTATAAAGCCTGCAAACCTTGTCATAGCATTTCCCATTCCCATCAAATATTCTGGCAGTTCTATTTCTGCCTATAATGATGTAATATTTAAAAAGTTTCTCATCCATTAATTCCTTCAAATATCTTTTGTTTCCAACTGTTGCCAGACTATCTCCATGGATGGTGCAAAGAACCTTTCCGCCATAGCTCCCTGCAAGCCTTACTGCCTCAATATCCTCCCTACCTCCAAGCTCGTCTACTGCAATAATTTCCGGCGACATGCTTCTGATAAGCATCATTAATCCAATATCCTTCCTGCAGCCATCCATAACATCGCACCTGATTCCAATATCATTTTGTGGCACGCCCATATGACACGCAGCAATCTCACCTCGCTCATCCACAAGACCAAGCTTGTACCCATATTCATCCGACAGCATCCTCACCATTTCACGAAGGAGGGTTGTCTTACCCATACAGGGTGGCGAAATAATAAGAGTATTTTCAAATGCAGGCTTCATAATAATGTCCATAACCTCATCTGCACAGCCCTTTACCTGTCTGGCAATACGTATGTTTAAAGATGTAATGTTCTTAATAGTTTTTACAACATTGCCATCCATCACAGTTTTACCAGAAATGCCGATTCGATGACCGCCCCTTATGGTCAAAAATCCCTCTCTCACCTCTTCCTCATAGGCATACATCGAGAAATTGCTTATGTACCCTAGCGTTTCTTTTATAAATTCTTCAGTTACATTATAGTCGATTAAGACTTCTCTCCTTCCATCAATATCAGATATCCTCAATATTATTGGTCGATTAATCCTTATGTTGATTTCCTCAAGAGTATTTTTTTGCAATTTCTCCATTATTTCCTTCATTTTATGTCTTATACTCACCGGCATAATCCTTAATACTTCTATACTCCCACCACCTTTGTCTGTATTTTATAAGACAATATATGAGGGCTTGTATTATTTTATGACTATTGGTTTAACATAAAAAATGAGTCTGATTCAAAATTGAACCAAACTCACCTTCTCAAACTCCAGCATTCCTCCAAATATATCCAGAGCGCTACCAACAGTAAAGTCCGCCTTACCCTTGGCAATGATTTTCAAATCATCTAAATCATCATAGCTTCCGATACCTCCGGCATAGGTTACTGTTATACCATCCAGCCTTCCAAGAATTTCTGCTACATCCTTCTCTATTCCCTTTGCCTTACCTTCAACATCCACCGCGTGAATAAGAAATTCGTCACAGTATTTTGAAAGATCATAAAACAAATCCTCTGTCACTTCAGTGTCAGTAAACTTCTGCCATCTGTCAGTAACCACATAATATTTATTATCTTTCTTGCGACAGCTAATATCAAGTACAAGATGCTCTTTTCCTACTAATTTGCTTATTTTTTCAAGACGCTCATAATCTATTTTTCCGTCCTTAAACACATATGATGTCACTATGACATGGGATGCGCCTGCATTTATATAGTCTAAAGCATTCCCATCGGTTATTCCTCCACCTATTTGAAGTCCGCCAGGATATGTTGCCAACGCAAGCATTGCCTGCTCTCTGGTAGCTTCATAATATTCCGAGTCCGTTGAATTCAATAATATTATATGCCCTCCCTTTAGGCCTCTTTCTCTATAAAGGTTAGCATAAAAGTCCGCATTCTGCTCTGACACAAAGTTTTCATCTGCCTGATTTCCTATGTCCTTCAAGCTACCGCCAACTATTTGTTTAACTTTGCCATTATGTATATCTATACAAGGTCTGAATTTCATATTATCTCCTACGCGTTCATTGCCTGTTCTAAATCTGCAATTATATCCTCAACATCCTCGATACCTACAGACAATCTGATTAAATCAGGCTGTACACCTGCCTCAATGAGCTGCTCCTCTGTAAGCTGTCTGTGCGTATGGCTTGCAGGATGAAGTACACAGGTACGCGCGTCTGCAACATGTGTAACGATAGCTACAAACTTAAGGCTATCCATAAACTTTATGGCTTCTTCTCTTCCACCCTTTATACCAAATGAGATTACACCACAGCTTCCGTTTGGCAGATATTTCTGGCCAAGCTCATAGTACTTGTTGTTCTTTAATCCACAATAATTTACCCATGCTACCTTATCATTAGCCTCAAGATATTCTGCAACCTTCTGCGCATTCTCGCAATGTCTCTTCACTCTTAAATGAAGTGTTTCAAGACCAAGGTTTGTAAGGAATGCATTCTGAGGAGACTGAATAGAGCCCAAATCTCTCATAAGCTGTACTGTCGCCTTTGTAATGTATGCAGCCTTACCAAACTTCTCTGCATATACAAGTCCGTGATATGAATCATCAGGAGTTGTAAGACCAGGGAACTTATCAGCATGAGCCATCCAGTCAAAGTTACCACTGTCAACGATACATCCACCAACACTTGTTGCGTGTCCGTCCATATATTTTGTTGTTGAATGTGTAACAATATCAGCACCAAATTCAAATGGTCTACAGTTGATTGGTGTTGCAAATGTATTGTCAAGAATAAGTGGCACACCATGTGAATGTGCAAGATTAGCAAATTTCTCAATATCAAGCACAACAAGCGATGGATTTGACACTGTTTCCGCAAATACTGCCTTTGTATTTTCCTTAAACGCTTTCTCCAATTCTTCTACAGGAGCATCCGGATCAACAAATGTAAAGTCAATTCCAAGCTTTCTCATTGTAACATTGAATAAGTTAAATGTTCCACCAT
>CAYWDL010000243.1:0-3327 GCA_964457015.1 uncultured Roseburia sp.
GTTCCATTCTTCAGTATTTCAGGTTCTGACTTCGTAGAAATGTTTGTTGGTGTCGGTGCTTCCAGAGTAAGAGATTTATTTGAAGAGGCCAAAAAGAATTCGCCATGTATCGTGTTTATCGATGAAATTGATGCAGTTGCAAGACGCAGAGGAACAGGTATGGGTGGCGGACATGACGAAAGAGAGCAGACCTTGAACCAGTTATTGGTTGAAATGGATGGTTTCGGTGTAAATGAAGGCATTATCGTTATGGCGGCAACAAACAGAGTTGATATTCTTGACCCTGCTATTTTACGTCCGGGACGTTTCGACAGAAAGATTTATGTTGGAAAGCCTGATGTTAGAGGCAGAGAAGAGATACTTAAGGTTCATTCAAAGGATAAGCCTTTAAGTGATGATGTAAATATGGAAAAAATTGCAAGAACAACAGCGGGCTTTACAGGTGCTGACCTTGAGAATCTTATGAATGAATCAGCTATTGCTGCTGCAAAGGCTGACAGAAAGTTCATTACACAGGACGATATTGATAAGTCGTTTATCAAGATTGGAATTGGTGCGGAGAAGAGAAGCAGAATTATTTCTGACAAGGAAAAGAGAATTACAGCATATCACGAGGCTGGTCATGCGATTTTATTCCATGTGCTTCCGGATGTTGGACCTGTTCATACAGTTTCCGTAATTCCAACAGGCAATGGTGCAGCAGGTTACACAATGCCGCTTCCTGAGAAGGATGAGATGTTCAATTCCAAGGGCAAGATGCTTCAGGATATTATGGTAAGCCTTGGTGGACGTATCGCAGAAGAGATTATCTTCGAGGACATTACAACAGGTGCTTCGCAGGATATTAAGCAGGCTACAGCTATGGCTAAGGCTATGGTTACAAGATATGGTATGTCGGAGAATCTTGGTCTTATAAGCTACGGCAATGATGATGATGAAGTATTCATTGGAAAAGACTTTGCTCATAGCTCAAGGGGCTATGCAGAGGATACAGCATCTAAGATTGATGCAGAAATCAAGAGTATTATTGATGATTGCTACAGCAAGGCTAAAGACCTTATATTGAAGCACAAGAATGTTCTTGAAAGCTGTGCTGAGCTTCTTATCGAGAAGGAAAAGATTGGTACAGAAGAATTTGAGGCATTGTTCGAGGAGGCTTAATGTGAGCAAAGAAATGGTAAAGGATTAAAAAAATAATTTTTTTGCTTGCATTTATAGAAGAAATCTCTTATAATGTCCTATAAATTAATAATAATTACAAAAAGGGAGTAGTTGCATATAATTCATTTTGAGTTATATGTCCTGGTTTTCGTCAGTACGTCTGTTAATGCAGACCGGAGGCCGGGGAACGATACTGTTAAACAAGACTTTTTGCGTACGGTTTTTTTTGCGTACGCAGGAGGTCTTTTTTTGTATAATAAGGGATTCTTATTATATAAAAATGCTCAAAATATTGCAAAAAGAAGAGATAGGGAGAAGAAAAAAATGAAAGAAGTTTATCAAACACCTAAAGAAGAGCTATTAAAAAATGTTGATGTAACAAAAGGTTTATCAAGTGAAAAGGCCAGTCTTTTACTTGCCGAAAAAGGTGAGAATGTATTACAGGAGTCGGAAAAGAAGACGGCGTTGCAGATATTTGCAGAACAGTTTAAGGACCTGCTGGTTATTATTTTAATTGTGGCTGCTGTTATTTCGATGGTTTCCGGCAACGTTGAAAGTACCGTTGTTATTTTTGCGGTTATTATTCTTAATGCTATTTTAGGTACCGTACAGTATTTAAAAGCAGAGAAATCCCTTGAATCATTGAAGGCTTTGTCTTCTCCACATACTAAGGTTATCAGGGCTGGAATAACACAGGAGATAGATTCCAAGAATGTAGTTCCGAGAGACATATTGATGCTTGAAGCCGGTGATATGATTGTTGCTGATGGTAGAATTATAGACAATTTCTCGCTTCAGGTAAATGAGAGCTCCCTTACAGGTGAGTCAACAAATGTTGATAAAAGGGATGAAAACATTGAAATGGAAGTGCCTTTGGGCGACAGAGTTAATATGGTTTACTCAGGAACATTAGTTACTTACGGCAGGGCCAAGGTGCTTGTTACAGGCACCGGTATGGATACTGAGATGGGTAAGATTGCGACTCTTATGAATAATACTAAGGATAAGAAGACTCCGCTACAGGTAAGTCTTGACGATTTTAGCAAGAAGCTTGCTGTAGTGATTATGATTATCAGCGTGATTGTATTTTTTCTCAGATGGTTCCAGGGCGAAAAGGTGCTTGATTCACTGATGTTTGCTGTTGCATTGGCGGTTGCAGCTATTCCTGAGGCCTTGAGTTCAATTGTTACCATTGTGCAGGCTATGGGTACCAGAAGAATGGCTGATGATAATGCCATTATCAAGGAGCTTAAGGCTGTTGAAAGTCTTGGCTGTGTATCGGTAATATGTTCTGACAAGACAGGTACACTCACTCAAAACAAGATGACAGCAACAGATGTTTATGTTGATGGAAAGGTTTTGAAGCCGACAGAGCTTGATTTGAAAAACAAGCTGCACAGATATTTTTTATATACAGCTATTTTGGATAATGATTCATTTATAAATGAAGGAAAGGGTGTTGGCGACCCTACGGAATACTGTCTGCTTGAAATGGCCAGAGAAGCTGGTCTTACACAGGCAGGTATTTCAGAGATGGATATCAGGGAAATGATGCCTAGAATGGAAGAGATTCCATTTGATTCTGACAGAAAGCTTATGAGTACCAAGTACAAGCTGCATGGTGTGCCTACAGTGCTTACAAAGGGCGCAGTGGATATGCTTCTTGACAGAACCGTAAATATTATTACAAGTGATGGTGTAAGACCATTTACTGCAGAGGATAAGGAAAATGTAATCAAGCAGAATCAGACATTTTCTGAAAATGGTCTTAGAGTACTTGCCTTTGCTTATAAGGAAGTGGCTGAGGATGAAGCTCTTACTCTTGAAAATGAAACAGGATATACATTTATTGGTCTTGTATCAATGATTGACCCGCCAAGAGAAGAGTCAATTGAGGCAGTCCGTGATGCCATCGGTGCCAGAATTAAGCCGGTTATGATTACCGGTGACCATAAGATTACGGCTACTGCGATTGCAAAACAAATCGGCATATTCGAAGAGGGCGACATGGCAATAACCGGTGTGGAGCTGGATGCAATGAGTGAAGAGGAATTAGCCGAAAAGATTCATCGGATTTCTGTATTTGCCCGTGTATCGCCTGAAAACAAAATTCAAATCGTTAACGCATGGCAGAAAAAGGGAAATATAGTTGCAATGACCGGAGAC
>CAYWDL010000244.1:0-3320 GCA_964457015.1 uncultured Roseburia sp.
GGTGATATTGTGAAATATCTTAAGGAGAGAAATGCAAACATTCCGGATGATGAAGTGTGCGGTAGAGCACAAAAGTGACGGAAGGATTAATGTGAATGGTGATAGTAGAGACGATAAAAAATATTTGAACGAAATTAATGCAATAGTGGAATCGTTTATAACTTTGAATGAACAGGCGTTAGCGGTATATACACCGATGGTAGAGGATATTTGTTCCGGAAAATCTGTAAGCAAGAAAGAACTTGAAAATCTCTTGCATTGGCTCGTATCTATATGTATTAGCGATGATATGGAGTGAAATGTTATAAAAAATAATACTTGACACTATTGTAGTGTAATGATAACATGATAACTGTACTATTTCACGTGGTACAGTTATTTTTATTACATTATTTAAGAATGCGTACATTTGGACGCTTTCTGAAACGAGGGAGAAATAAACATGTTAGAAACGAGAAATCTATGTAAGGTGTATAAGCCGAAAAAAGGTGTGCCTGTCACAGCCTTAAACAATGTATCTTTGAAGTTTGGCGAAAAGGGAATGGTATTCCTTCTTGGTAAATCAGGCAGTGGTAAGTCAACATTATTGAATCTTTTAGGTGGTCTTGATAAGTATGATTCAGGTGAAATCATTATCAAGGGAGTGTCATCTAAGGATTTTAAGCAGAGTCATTTTGATTCTTACAGAAATACATATGTGGGCTTTATTTTCCAGGAATACAATATTCTTGAGGAATTTTCGGTTGGTGCAAATATTGCACTTGCATTAGAGCTTCAGGGAAAAAAGGCAACGGACAAGGAAATCAATGACATTTTGAAGGAAGTTGACCTGGACGGCTATGGCAATCGTAAGCCAAATGAGCTTTCCGGTGGGCAGAAGCAGAGAGTTGCCATTGCAAGAGCACTTGTAAAGAATCCAAAGATTATTATGGCGGATGAGCCGACAGGTGCGTTGGATTCCAATACAGGTCGTCAGGTATTTGATACATTGAAAAAGCTTTCAAAGGAAAAGCTTGTAATAATTGTGTCTCATGACAGAGAATTTTCAGAATTGTATGCAGATAGAATTATTGAGCTTTCTGACGGAAATGTTATCAGTGATGCGGAGCTTGACAACAGTGTAGAGGTAATTGAGGAAGGCTTAAGCTATTACGGCGACGTTATTGAAGTGGCAAAGGGCTACCATCTTACTGAGGAAGATAGAATTGCAATTAATGAATATATTGATAGATTGGAGCAGGAAGGACAGAATGTTAAGATAGGTCTTGCACAGAGAAAGAGCATTAAGTTCAAAGATACCAATCAGGATGCCATTAAGATGGAGGATGGTTCGGCATTTTCACTTATCAAGTCAAAGCTGCCAATGAAGAATGCATTCAAGATTGGTGCCAGTGGCTTGAAACATAAGAAGTTTAGATTGGTTATGACTATTTTGTTATCCTGTGTTGCCTTTGGTTTATTTGGGTTGGCAGATACATTTGCATCCTATAATCATGTGAAGACCAGTACTAATTCGTTTATTGATACAGGTATAGACCATCTTTCATTGAAAAAGGCTGTGAAGTTTGGTAGCGGCATAAATAGCTATTGGGATGATTATGATACTACAATAGGAAAGCAGGAATTGAAGGATTTGGAAGCAAAATTTGGTGTTGACCTTAATGGAGTGGTTACGCCATTGACAGATTTCCTGAGTTTTTCAAATTATGATGAAAGTACTGAGTTTTCTAAGACAGAATATGATTTATATGCAAAGTATTTCAATGGTTATGCTGAAATTACAGAGGATGTTTTGAAGGATTTTGGCTATGAAGTGCTTGCTGGTAAGCTTCCGGATGGAACTAAAAATGAGGTTGCCATAAGTAAATTTATCTATCAGACTTTCGAAAAGGGAAAGTATGCTGATTTATCAAATGCATATGTAGATGAGAATTTCCAAGTCAAATATGAAGAGATAAAGAGCTATGAAGATATTATTGGCAAGACAATTCAGGTAGGAAGTGAAGGTAAAGAATATGTGATAACTGCCGTAATTGATACTCATTTCAATATGGACAGATATAGTTCATTGATGGAGGAGGATGAATATACAAGTACTGCAGAAAATATTATTAATTATGCATTGTATGGTGAGTATTATGCAGAGTCAGATGCCGGTCTTAACACGATATTAATGGTTGGCGAGGGACAGCTTGACAAGATTATTGCAGAACAGCCAAAGATGGTAGCACTCAGCAACACTTGGATATATATGTATGGCAATGATGAATACAGCATTGACCCATATTATGTGGGTAAGCTGGAGGACATTGATGAGAGTGAAATTACATGGCTTGGGGAGAAGAAAGAAAAGTTAGGGGAAAAAGAGGTTATCATTGATGCGTCATGTATCTATTTTTTCTCAATGGATGAAGAAGCTTCCATAAAAGATATGGGTATTGAGAATGTTAATTTTAATTTCAATCTGTATAGTTATATGGATGATTTTGATGATACCGAGGTTAATTATAAGATTGTCGGTATAGTTGATATTGACAATGAAAGTTCAAAATACGATGGACTTATTATCCTTAATGATAGTAAGTATGATGAGATTACAGGTGAAAACTATACTTATGGTGAGTATTCGTATGTAGTTGGTGCGATGCCTGAGGATGAGGCAAAGATAATGGAAATTCTTGAGTATTGTTATGATGAAGATGGCACAATTCAGTATCACGGTCAAAATGCAGTAAGCTATGAGCTTGACAGTGTCAATGAAGGCTTGAAGATATTTGCAAAGATATTTATGTATATAGGTATTGGTTTTGCTGTATTTGCATCATTGATGCTTGCCAACTTCATTGGAACAAGTATTGCTTATAAGAAGCAGGAAATCGGAATCCTTCGTGCCATTGGTTCACGTAGTAATGACGTATTTAGAATTTTCTTCTCGGAGAGCTTTATCATTGCAATGATTAACTTTGTAATATCTGCTGTAGGTGTGGGTGTTATTACAAATGTTGCAAACAGCCTGTTCCGTAGTGAGATGGGAATTTTGGTTACTATACTTAGCTTTGGTCCAAGACAGATTGCGTTATTGTTTGCTATAAGTGTAGTTGTTGCATTTTTGGCAAGCTTTATACCTGTTAAGAAGATTGCGTCAAAGAGACCAATTGATGCCATAAGAAATAGATAGAGGAGTATTTTGGAATGTCAGAATGGTAAGTTGATTACTGTTCTGGCATTTTTTGGTAGCAAAACATTTACTTTGCGAATTGAAGAAAAAGGTGAATTTCAAAAGTAAATTCCGTATGAAAGATTAAATTCCACCATCTACT
>CAYWDL010000245.1:0-3305 GCA_964457015.1 uncultured Roseburia sp.
TATAGATATATTCACCCTGTACGTATTCCTGTATCATTTCTATCAACTCCTGTGGTAATGTACCTTTTGCATTTTTGTAGTTCATTTCCCTCTCCTTTTCAAATCTAATTTTTAGCATTCTTATCTTTTATATGAATTGCATAAATTATAACACAGAAATAAAAAAAAGAACTGTTCGTCCTTTACTCATAATAAAAGACAAACAGTTTTAACTCATTAATAGACCCCTTTGTAATCCACTTCTATTTATCTGCCACTTCCTCTAATGCTTTAAAATCACAACAGAATTTAACAACTTTTCCTGTTTCCATCTGTTATTCATTCCTTACCCCTGTACCACCTTATTTAATTCCTCCGACAGACCTGTAATCTTATTTACAATCTCTGCCAAGCTTTCAGTACCGGCACTATTCTCCTGTGTTGCAGCAGATACCTGCTCTACAGCCTCACAGTTTTGCGCTGTGTTATGACTGATTTTCTTCATACTATCAGCTACTTCACCGCTATTTTTACGGATAATTTCAGCAACCTTGTCAATTTCATGAATCTGTTCTGCCAGTTCTGCATTTGAATTAGTTATAATCATTGCAGATTCATTTGCCTTTTCAATGCTGTTCATACCATTTTTAGCATTTTCAACACTCTGCTCCATTGCCACAACTGCATCTTCAGTATTCTTAACAACCTCTTTTACAATATTTCCAATGTTTTCAACTGCAAATTTTGTCTGCTCTGCAAGCTTTTGAATCTGGTCAGCAACAACAGCAAAGCCTTTTCCATTTTCTCCAGCTCTTGCCGCCTCAATTGAAGCATTCAGCGCAAGAATATTGGTCTGATTGGAAATCTTTGTAATGGTTTCAACAATGCCAATGATTTCCTGTGATTCCTCACCAAGTGTAGTTATAATATCCTTACACTGTACAGCACTTTCATTAATCTGCTGCATATTTTCTGTAGCCTCATCCATAAGTTGCTGATTTTCCTGTGTCTTTTCACCTATCTGGTCTGTAAGTGTAGCTGTTCTGTGATTCATATCACTAAGCCCCACAAGCTGTTCATTAATATCCTGTATCTTTACATCTGCATTTTCTACCGCACCTGAATTTTCCATAGAGCCTGCAAGCAAATTCTCCGACTCATTGGCAATGCGTTTATTAGCCTGCACAGAAGTTTCTGTAATGACTGACAGCTCATTTACCATATCATAAAGGCTACTGGAGGTCTGTGAAGCATTATCCTTCATTGCCTTCATGCGTTCAAGCATTTCCTTCTGTTCTTCAGCGCCTAAAAGGTTTGATAACAGATTAGCTGTCCTTGAACATAACATTGTAAAAATCGCAGCTATCGCAATGAGCACAAGAGCTCTTGGAATTACACCAAATATAATTACACTATTAAACTTTGTAAAGTTATCATCCTGCAATGTTTCCAAATAAAATGCTGCAATCTGTCCAATTGAAACACCTGCAACTGTAAGAATTGTCGCCACAATATTTAATTTTTTTGAAAAATAAAGGCTGGCAATGGCTATAGAATACACATAAAGAACAACCACATGGTATGTAAGCGTAATGCTCAATAATGTTACAAATATTGTTGCGGCGATTACATTTACATACTTAACATATCCATCATTCTTTTTCAAAATATTTACCAACAAAGTAGGTAGTAAAAGTAACGCACTACCACCGATGTAGGCGATAGTCATTATACCAAAATCCACTGTAAATATTCCAACAATATCCAATATATAGATTAATGTGAATATAACAAAAGTTACTCTCATAACCTTCGCTACTACTTTGTTTGCCTGTACTTCATTTTCTCTTAAAAGTCCATTTTCCATTCTAATTTCCTCCCGTACTTAAAGTATTGTTTATTTCACTATGTGCACTTTCAACCATTTCTCTAATGTCCATAAATACTTCTACCAACATCGGATCAAAATGCTGTCCACTGCCTTCCTGAATGATTTCAAAGCATTTATCAAGTGGCATTGCCTCTCGATAACATCGCTTCTCTGATAATGCATCAAAGACATCTGCTATCGCCATTATTCTTGCACATAATGGAATCTCTTTACCTTTCAAACCTTCCGGATAGCCAGTTCCATTCCACTTCTCATGATGATACATTGCTACCTCATAAGCCATCTGTGCATATGATTCATTACACAAATGTCCAAATGTGTCCTGAATTATTTTTCCACCACACTCTGCATGTTGCTTGATAATACCAAACTCCGCATCAGTTAATTTTCCAGGCTTTTGCAAAATCATATCCGGAACAGCTATTTTTCCAATATCATGCATAGGTGCAGCCATACAAAGATTTCTCATATAATCTTTAGTAAGTATTTCTTTGTAAAAGCCCTGTTTTCTAAGCTCTTTAGCCAATAATTCCACATACATTGTTGTTCTTTTAATATGACCACCTGTACTACCATCCTTATTTTCCACAAGTGTAGCAAAGCCCATAATCATTTCATCCTGATAATGAGTCAATTCTGTTACTGCTGGATTTTCCTGATTTATATATGCTCCCAATACGATAATTGTCACACATATACTGCTAAGCAACACCTGTGGTTGAAACATTTGATATACAGTTATACAAGTTAGCACAAGCAAATATGTAAAAATGCTAATTCTCTTATGCTTTTCTATATATCTCCACTTTCCAAAGAATATAATCAAACTAAGTACTATGTAAATGCCTGCCATCGCAAAACAGGTGTATGCCGAAACTCCCATAGAATAGTTACTTAAATTTCCCTCGTAGTACTTTAATGATGGTATATTTACAACCACCAAAATCATATTTATCAAAAACGGACTATATAGTAGCAATCTTCTACTTTTTCTTTTAGGCAATCCCGTTGTTATTGATATCATATAAAGGAATAATAGGAATATAAATAAATCAAGGCTCAGCAAGAAAATCAAGTGTAGTACACGATTAATTGTATCACTTACTGACTCCAAATGATTCACTGTATATGCCGTCAATCCATCAAATAACACTTCTATTAATCCTACACCTAGCAAAATATCAAATACTGTAAGCTTATTCTTATGATTAAATCTTTTACATTCCTTACAATAAATGAATAATATGTATAGAATAATTAGCATACAACCTATTTGTAACTTACAATAACCCAAGGCAATTCCCTCCTTAATCTGTAATTCATTTTAATCTTCCTCTTTTCTTATCTGCCACCTTTGTAGATATTACATAATGAACTTCAAAGTTATCACTCTAAAGTTTCCGCAAATACCTTTTTCAAAACCTCACATGGTATA
>CAYWDL010000246.1:0-3290 GCA_964457015.1 uncultured Roseburia sp.
ATGTGACTCAGTTTAATAATTATATTAATGAAAACAACAAGCTTATGAATAATTTTGATAATATGGCTGATGACATGGTTAAAACACTAACAGAATTTGCCAAAGAAAATCCAGAGGGTGAAGTTGTAAAGCTTGCCAATAATATGTTAAAAGCAATCACAGGCGATGAAAATATGGATATTACCAAGCTTATTAATACCGAAAACGTCAGTGATACTACAAATATGATTTTAGTACCAAATGAAGAGATGCCTGTAAATAATACAAGCGCTTTGATTGATGAGGGGATTAATAATCAAAATCAAATAAATGGAGCGGAAATCCCTGAACAAAGTACAGTTGAAGCAGATAATGCACATCCAAAAGAAAATGGTATTGCTGTAGGTGATGGGAAGGTTATTGTAAAAGGTGAAAATCTGTCTTTTAATGCTGAAGTATTCAAGGAAGGCGTTAAGAAGCTAATAAAAGAGAATATGTTTTTAGATAAAGAGATTTTCAATAAACCGGAGAGTGAGATAAAGGATCGGCTTGAAAAGTATTATAAGGATATTGAAAGTAAAGCAAACAAGCTTATGAACATACTGGAAAACGCCGGATTGGAAAAATCTGTTTTACAGGAAAATGTAAACAATATTAAGTCTAATCTTAAATTTATGAACGATATAAATAATATGGCATTATATATGCAGCTTCCTGTGAAATTTCAGGACAGCGAGGCTCATGGTGAGTTATATGTTTTAAATAGAAGTAGACATAAAAACAAGGAAAGCGATGTGCTGACTGCATTTTTGCATTTGGATATGGAAAATCTGGGAGTGACTGATGTGAGCATTAAGCTTGAAAAGGAGCAGCTTACAACAAAATTTTCCCTTGATGATATTATATCACAGGATATTGTTGAGGAACATTTACACGAGCTTAAAAAACGTTTAGATGAAAAGGACTACACAACAACACTTTTGGTTGAAGAGCTGAAGGTTGATACTGATGAAGAGGGAAAAATTTTAACACCATTTGAGCAGGTGCTACAGATAGAAGAACCAAAGAATTATATTAAGAGGTATACATTGGATGTCAGAGCGTAACAAGGAAAATGAAAAATTTAATAAGGTTGCCGTTGCGCTGTCCTATGAAGCAGGTGAGGAAGCACCGAAGGTTATTGCAACGGGCAGAGGAGTACTGGCAGAAAAAATCCTTGATAAGGCAAAGGAATCCGATGTACCTGTGTATGAGGATGAAAAGCTTGCAAAGACCCTGTCCAAGCTTGAACTTGGGGAAATGATTCCGCCAGAGTTGTATGGGGTAGTTGCTGAGGTGTTGGTTTTTGTTGACAGAATGGATAGAATACGTAAGAAAGTTATAAAATAGAGGAGTAAAAATACAGATGGAAGAAAAAAAGAGGATACCGGTTACCAATATAATTATAATAATATTATTGATATTTTCATTAGCTTTAAACGGATTTGTCGGATATAAGATGCTTACGGAAGATAAAGCTGTTACAGCTTCTGCTGAGAATAAAGTTGAAGAAAAGATATATTCAGCAGATGATTTGTCTGATATGATTATTGAAACCATGAATGTAGGCTATGATGAGGGTTATAATGACTTTAAGCTTGAATTGAAGCAGCAGATTATTAATGGAAATGGCGTAAATATTGCGCTCAGAGAAATTTTCTCTGATGAAATTATTTATGTTTATGATAATAAGTATGTTTTTAAGCCTATTAATACTGAACTTGAACTTAATAAGCTTGATGCGGATAAGTTTATTGTGAATGATAAGGATTTATCCACATACACTATTGAATATAGGGATGGTAATTTTGAAGGGTACAAAGGAATTGATGTTTCTAAATTCCAGGGAGATATTGACTGGGAAAAAGTAGCGGAGGATGGAGTTGATTTTGCGTTTGTCAGAGCAGGCTACCGAGGCTATGAAACAGGTAAGCTTGTTGAGGATGAGAAGTGCAAGGAAAATATTGAGAATGCATTAAAAAATCACATCAATACAGGAGTTTACTTCTATACACAGGCCATTTCTGAGGAGGAAGCCGTAGAAGAGGCTGAGTTTGTGATTGATATAGTCAAGGATTATGATATAAATTATCCTATAGCTTTTGATCTTGAGGTGGTTGGTGAAGAAATTGCCAGAACAAACGGACTTTCTGCAGAGGAGAGAGTGAAGATTGTCAAGGCGTTCTGTGAAAAAATCGAGGAAGCAGGCTATACACCTATGCTTTATGGCAATCTTGCAACCATGTTTTCAATGGTTGAATATGAAGAGGTGCTTGATTACGAAAAATGGTTTGCATATTATGATACCGAATTATATTTTCCGTATGATTTGGCAGTATGGCAGTATTCGTGCACAGGCAGTGTGGACGGAATTGAAGGAGAATGTGATTTAAATCTTAGCTTTAAGGATTTAAGCGCTAAGTAAAAAAAGCATTTTTTATAAGGGTTACACGGTTGCCTAAAATGCTTATAACATCATATCTATAATTTGCATTAACTGAAATGTGGTTTTGCTGGATATAATATAAAGAGGTTTTGATTATTTTCTGTTGTTTAGACAAGGTTACAGCTTCCTCGGGATATCCCAAAGCCACATTTTTTCTGTATTTTACCTCCATAAACACGATATAGTCCTTGTCTTTGGCAATGATATCAATCTCGCCGAAATGGCAACGGAAATTTTTCTCTAAGATAATGTAACCTTTTTCTTCTAAATATGAACAGATAATCGATTCGGCCTTTTCGCCCAGCTTTCTTTTGTTAATTTTTGTATTTTTCATAGATTTATTATAGGTTAATTCCTTGACTATGGCAAGGGTTTTTGGTATAAATTAATGTGGGGTTGTTTGTAGTCAACGGTGACGCATATGTACCCGCCTGACTGATGAAAGGAACTGTTAAAAGTGAAGAAATATAACGGACATCTTATCAAAACTGTAAAAGAGAACTCCATAGCCGAAGAGCTTGAGCTTGTCCCAGGTGACAGACTAATGAGGATAAATAATGACATTATAGAGGATGTATTTGATTATCATTATATGATTAATGACGAATATATGGAATTGGACGTTATCAAGGCTGACGGAGAGGAATGGATATTGGAGGTCTATAAGGACTATGACGAGGATTTGGGTATTGAATTCGAGCAAAGTCTTATGGATGAATATCGTTCATGCACCAATAAGTGCATATTCTGTTTCATAGACCAGATGCCAAAGGGTATGAGGGAAACCTTGTATTTTAAGGATGATGATTCAAGACTTTCTTTTTTG
>CAYWDL010000247.1:0-3287 GCA_964457015.1 uncultured Roseburia sp.
ACACTCCTATTATAATCAGTACTCCACCTATCAAACGAATAAGCCACGCTATCCATCTCCATTTAATACAACTCATCTTTATTCTCCCTTAGCTTCTATTATTTTAAATTCTTCCATAACACACCAATATCAGGTAAATCAAACCTTATGCCTTTATTCTTTCGCTTTTCCCACAACTGCTCAAGAGAAATCTGCATTATCATATACATATACTGTTCCGCCTTTACATCCGACGCAATATGTTCCATTAGTTATATAACTCCAGAAATTCCGCACTTCCTACCTCCTCATCCCCTTGAAGCCATATATAACTCCAACATCCGAGTCTCTCTTTTTATCCAGACACCATCATTATCCTCTCCATGGTCATTACATTTGTTCACACGCAAAGCCTCAAAAGGGTCAACAAACTCCAGCGTCAGCCCTTCCGCCTCTTCATAATCTTCAAGCCTTGTTTCACCAATTTTATCATAAACCTCACAAATATAATAATAGCATTCCTGCTCAAATGTAGTATTTTCAAATCTTCTGCTTTTGCTAAGTCTCAATGCCGAACCAAATTCCTTAATACTTTCCGGAATAACTGTAAGTCCGGTTTCTTCCATTACTTCACGGACAAGTCCCTCTTCAAAGCTTTCTCCCTCTTCAAGTCCACCACCCGGAAATTCATAATAATCGTACTTCATATTATGAATCATGGCTAATTTACCATCCTTTAAAATGATTCCTCTTGAAGACGGCCTTTTTGAATGTGGCCAGCTTTCCTCATAGTCCTTTAAATCAATCGTAAATAATCTTTTCATATAGTAGTTCTCCTCGTAATATCGTTTGACATTATGTGCTCTATACACTTTGAGTATTATCTACTATCTCTAACACATTACTTCTGTAGGCATTCATTGTCTCAACAATCTTTTGCACAGCCTTCTGATTAGCCACGGAGCTATCATGCATTTCTAAAACTTTTTGATTAAATGTTCCAAATATGTCATCAATGCAATCAACACTATCATTCTGTTTTCCAATATTTTCATACAATACGCCAAACTGTTGGCTTAATCTCTCAAAGCTACTTGTCAGATCAGTCATAGTTTTTTCAGAATTTCTCATAGCAACCCCACTATCAGAAAACCTGGTCGATGTTTTCTCAACTCTATCCAACAATTTCTTTACAACATCAGTTACCATTTCAGAGAATTTAGAACTGCTTTCAGATAGTTCCCTCATTTCCATGGCTAATACCTCAAATCCTGAGCCTGCCACTCCTACTCTTGCCGATTCCACAGATGCATTCAATGCTAATATAGTTAACTTAAATGAAATGTCGCTAATCTCCTTGGCAATTCCAACTATTTCATTCATCTGTTCTTCCATATCCCTGAAAACCTTTTCAGACTGGCTAACCATACTGCTCACAGCCTCTACCTGTTCTTTCATTGTTGACACATTGTTTTTATTTTCACTCAAAGCTTCTTCAAAATGTCTTACCTGCTCATTAAGCTGTTCAATCTGTTCTTTAGCCTCCTGTATATTTTCATTTACTATACAGCAACTGTCAGTCACTTTTCCTGCACTTTTAGCTATGTAAACGGATTGGTCCTGCAATGACTGAGTGCTTATGTCAATCTGCTCTGATGAAACATCTAAATCTGCTTTCAACGAATCTCCCATTGCTCTGATAGATTCCAATAACTTTTCAGCCTCAGCAGCTCTGTCGTTTCCTATGTCGATAAATGCTTTTCCTCTTTTAATTACTTGACAAAACAAAATTGCTGCCAATGTAAATACAATAAGGCACAGTCTAAACTGTGAAGGGCTCTCCACCTTCTCCGGATGAGCATAGTACATAACAATAAACATAATGTCCATTATTACTATCTGTATCCTTGTAAGCTTAGGTTCAAGAAACATACCTGTCAAAGCCATAACTGCCAAGAACATCGAGAAATCATCACTAAATGATTCACCACTACTCATTGAGATTATAAATACCAACATCGGCAATGTTATAGCCAATGTGCTCTCTTTTGCATACATACTTATATTTTTCACCTTAGCCACTACTAAAATCCCAATAAATGCCGCAAGACATATGCCAATTGTTATCATCGCCCCCACATTTTTTTCAATCAGATTTTTCACAAAAAACAGTGCGGTAACTGCCGGTGGTAACCATTGCATAATTCTATAAATTGCCTCATTTGATAACATACTCTTTTCTTTCTTTATTTCTTTTTCCACGCTTAACCACACTTATCCTTTCTGCTTACATATATTTTTGCACTATTTATTTTTTCACAATTCACACCATAACGCATATGACCATTATAGCATAATATTACATTTTTTAACAACAGTTTATATGTAATTCTTCAATTCACCTTTGGCAAGCAAGTGGTATACGAAAACGCCCCTGCAATCGCAGGAGCGTTTTTATAACTACTATATACCGCTTTCAAAGCAAAAAATTACTTAATAATTCTAACCTTGATTACACCATCAATAGCCATAAGCTTCTTAGCAACAGCTTCTGTTGAAGGTGAGTCAATGTCAAACATTGAGTATGAGAAGTCACCACGGCTCTTGTTCAACATATCAGAAATGTTAATGTTTTCTGAAGCAAAAGCACCTGTAAGCTGACTAATCATATTTGGAACATTCTTATGGTTAACTGCAATACGTCCAGGCTTATTGCAAACATCCATATCACAAGCAGGGTAGTTTACTGAATTTATGATATTACCATTCTCAATGTAGTCAACAAGCTGCTTAGCTGCCATAATTGCACAGTTATCCTCTGATTCTTCTGTTGAAGCACCAAGATGTGGGAATGCAATAACACCATCCATATTAGCTGTCTTAGCATTTGGGAAGTCTGTAACGTATTTCTTTACTTTTCCTGACTCTAAAGCTTCCTTCATATCATCATCATTTACAAGGAGGTCTCTAGCAAAGTTAAGGATTACAACGCCGTCCTTCATCATAGAAAGAGAAGCTCTGTTAATCATACCCTTTGTATCCTCAAGAAGTGGCACATGCACTGTGATGTAATCACACTGTGCAAATACTTCTGCATTTGACTTTACAAGTTCTACCTTTGTTGAAAGATGAAGAGCATTTGTTACTGAAAGATAAGGGTCACAACCAATAACCTCCATACCAAGGCCTACAGCCGCATTAGCAACCAATACACCGATAGCACCAAGGCCGATGATACCAAGTTTCTTGCCCTTAATCTCTGTTCCGGCAAAAGCATTCTTTGCCTTTTCCATTGTCTTACCAATGTT
>CAYWDL010000248.1:0-3273 GCA_964457015.1 uncultured Roseburia sp.
GCCTTGTAGAAATCATTATGTCCATGCCATTCAATCTGTTCACTTGGAACACCTGCATGTGTCTTTAATGCATATATAATCCCCTGTACTGAACGAGGAATAACTGCACCTGAGAAGTTAACACCATAACCCATTGTATCGCAGGCTCTAATCTTAACAGGTATATTATATTCTTCCTGAAGCTTCATAAGCTCACGACAGAATGGAATAACAAAACCATGGATATCCGAACGTGTTATATCCTCCAAATGACATCTTGGACTTACACCAGTCTCCAAACACTCTCTGACAACACTTAAATAATGTTCCATACATTCACGTCTTGTCATCTTCATCTTATAAAAGATATGGTAATCAGAGCAGCTTACCAATATACCTGTTTCTCTTATACCAATATCCTTAACAAGCTCAAAGTCCTTCTTGCTGGCACGAATCCATGTTGTAACCTCCGGAAACTTATAGCCTCTTTCCATACATTTATAAAGAGCATCCCTATCCTTCTTGCTATAAACAAAAAACTCACACTGTCTGATAATCCCCTTTTCTCCACCTAATTCATGAAAATAATCATAAAGCCTTAATATCTGCTCCGGTGTATATGGAGCTCTTGACTGCTGACCATCTCTAAAGGTTGTATCTGTAATCCATATCTCCTCCGGCATGCAATGGGGAACAATTCTATCATTAAACGCAATCTTTGGAACCTCATCATATGGGAATAAGTTTCTAAATGTGTTTGGCTCATTCACATCAACCAAATGATATAAATGCTCCTCAATCTCCAACAAGTTTGTGTTTTCATTAAATCTTACTTTTCTGTTATCCATAATAAATCCTTTCCACTCATTACCTGAATATACTTTAATACTTTCATACCTGTATAATTGTATACAATTATACATACAATGTCAAGAAATTTTTACCATCAACATATAAAAAATAGAGTCTGCATGGCAAACTCTATTCTTCCGACGCTCTTTCCATTCTTTTTTGTTGTTCCATTCTTCTGCGCTGTTGCATCTGCCTACGCCGACGCATTTCTCTCCTGCGCTTTCTTCTCACATAAAGTGCATACCTTAAATAAGCATAAAAGCCCACAAACAATACTACTAATACTACGATTATTGTAATTATAACCTTTGCCCATACAGGCATTCCCTTTTTTTCATTTGAAGCTTTATTCTTGTTTGCAACAGATGCATTGGCCTCTGCCGCCTTCTCAGACTGCTTTTTAGCTTCTTTGCTGGCCTCTTCGGCCGCTTTTTTACTTTCTATCTCCTGCTCTTCCTTGTACACCTTATCAATCTGCTCATAATAGTCCATGGAAACATTAGCCTTGATGAACTCGTAGAGTAGCTTTGTCTCCTCCATGGCCTGGGATTTTGAAGGTGCCTTTAACAGAACACAAAGCAATTCCCTGCCATTGATATTTGCATAGGTAACAAGTGTACTTTTTGCTTTTTCATCATACCCGGTCTTGCCACCTATACAATCCTCATAATAGAAATAACTGCCCTCAAGTATCAATTCGTTACCATTATTCCAATATCTTGATTCCTCACATTTATTTGTAGGACCTATATCGTATTTTTGTGTTTTAATAATCTCTCTGTAAAGGGGCTGTGTATCAAATGCATACTTTGCAATAAGTGCCATATCATATGCGCAGGTGTAATGATTTTCATCATCCAATCCATGGGCATTAACGAAATTAGTACCTGTACATCCAAGCTCTTTTGCCTTACTTGTCATCAGCTTAGCAAAGCTATCCATATCTCCGGATACAGCCTCAGCAAGTCCGTTAGCCAAATCGTTGCAGGAATGTACCATAAGCCCATACAAACAATCCTTAACGCTTATCTGCTCTCCTTCAACAACATACGCTGCCGAGCTTCCTATAGCAAGATTTACAGCCTCAGCAGAAAACGTTACAGTATCTTCCAAATCAAGTTTTTCTAATGCCAACGTACATGTCATTATCTTTGTTATACTTGCAGGATAATGCTTTTCATAAATATTTTTTCCATACAGCTGCTGTCCTGTTTTTATATCAACAATTATTGCTGATTCAGTCTCAATAACAGGAGCCGCTACATCAGTTACGCTCTCACCACTTATAGTCTTTATGGTTGCACCATATGCTATATTTGTACCAAGAGAAAAGACAGCCAATAATATACATACTGCTTTTCTAAACATTTTTATCAATCCTTTAATATTATTCTTTATTCTTCTCAATAACGCCAATAAGCTTTACAAGCTTTTTCTTTCTTGTCTTTATTGCAAATAACTTAATATGGCAATTTACCGGTTCGCCATTGCTATCAACAATTCTGATATCCTCTTCTATCTTTTCCTGTTCGCTTCTTAAAGCCTCTATTGACTGAGCAAATTTCTCTTTATCATCCTCGAATATATATTTGAGCATCTCATCCTTGGGATTTTCCAGCTCAATTTTATATCCAAGCACTTCTTCCCATTTTTCATTACAATATATACTGTTCTTCTTTACACTATAATCAACTATAATGTTATTCATTTGCTCTGACATTAAGAAATATCTTCTCTTATTGATACTGCTCTCTCTGCCTGTAATAATCATTGTATATATAAAGTACAGTACAAGAACAACAAACAGAAACGCAATCTGCATAAAGAATACCTTTCCTTCATTGTTTATGTCACTAATCTTCGACTCAACAGCATTTGACGAAATAAGTGAGATTACATACCAATTGTTATAATCACTCTTGCAATAACCAAAATACTGCTTATTCTCACCATTGGTTATGGAAATATTGCCTTTATTTCTAACCTTCATACTATTTACAAGCTTTTTGGCAACTTTTTCATTATCACTTAAAATCTGTGAGATATTATCAACCTCATCAAGACCATCTCCTCTTGAGAGCAACGTTCCATCCTTCTTTACAATAAATATATTGCCAAGATTTGATAACTCTGAAAAATCAATAAAATCTGTAAACTGCTCAAGGCTTGTTGTTATCTTAAGTACGCCTGTTACATTTTCGCCATAATTGATAGGAACAAAATAATCAACGCCTTCTATATCCCCAAAACTATCAACTGACTCCTTGACAATGCTTGCTCCATTAAGGGCATTCTTAAAATTCTTGTTTTGGGAATAGTCCTCTCCACTAATACCAATACCTTCAGTATTTATAATATCGTAATCGCTGTAGCCTTCAACAGCTGCCTGTGCAGACAATGCTGATGTAATAGTTCAGAATTCGGATGTTAATGATTGCAGTA
>CAYWDL010000249.1:0-3259 GCA_964457015.1 uncultured Roseburia sp.
ATTGTGCTTGCTCAGAATTTATTGTAAATAGAGTAAGGGTAAAAAGAAGGAGAAAGCTATGGGATACGTACAATTTGAAAATATCTGTAAAACCTATGATTCAGGCGATGTAAAAGTAGAAGCCTTGAAGAATGTTTCCTTTGAAATAGAAAAGGGTGAAATATGTGTTATTGTAGGTCAGTCAGGTGCGGGAAAAACAACATTGCTTAATGTTCTTGGCGGAATGGACAACGCAACCTCCGGTGAGATTTTTCTTGATGGAAAAAATATCAGCAATTTAAATAGAAGGCAAATGGAAAATTATAGAAGACATGATATAGGCTTTGTATTTCAGTTTTACAATCTGATTCCTAATCTTACTGCTCTTGAGAATGTGGAAATAGCATCGCAGCTTTCGAAGAATCCTTTGGATTCAATTGAAATATTAAAGGAGGTTGGCTTGCAGGATAGAGCAAACAATTTCCCTGCTCAGCTTTCAGGCGGTGAGCAACAGAGAGTATCTATAGCAAGAGCGTTGGCTAAGAATCCAAAGCTGTTGTTGTGCGATGAGCCTACAGGAGCCCTTGACTATGAGACCGGCAAGGCTGTTCTGAAATTATTGCAGGATTGTAGCAGAGAAAAGGGGATGACAGTGCTTATTATCACCCATAATTCAGCTTTGACAGCCATGGCCGACAGGGTCATAAAGGTTAAGAACGGACAGATTTCGTCAGTTAAGAAAAATGAAACTATTGTACCGGTAGAAGATATTGAATGGTAGTGATTGCATATGAATAGAACATTTATAAAAACAATAACAAGGACAATTAAAAATAGTCTTGGAAGATATCTTGCCATACTTTGTATCATTGCGTTGGGTGTTGGATTTTTCTCCGGGTTAAAGGTGTGTAAGGATGCCATGGTTCAGACCGGCGATAAGTACATTGATGAGCTTAAGCTGTATGATTTGAAGCTGTTGTCATACATGGGCTTTACGGATGAGGATATAGAGAAAATAGAGGGAGTAACGGATATTGATGTTGCTGAGGGCGCTGTATATGAGGATTTCATATATGTAAATGAAGAGAGTGAAAGAATTATCTTAAGAGCCCACTCTATTACAGAACAGCTGAATGTATTGAGTCTTGTTAAGGGCAGAATGCCGGAAAATGACAACGAATGTGTGGTTGATGAGAGACAGTTTGATGAAGGGTATATCGGCAAATACATTGAGATATCAGATGCCAATTCAGATGAAACTAAGGTGGCATTTAAAAACGAAAAGTACAAGATAGTAGGGCTTGTGGATTCACCAATGTATCTGAATCAGGAGAGAGGAACTACAAATGTTGGAAACGGCCAGCTGAAGGCGTTTGTATATATGCCTCTTGAGGGCTTTAATTATATGGTATACGAGGAAGTGTACACTTATACTGAAAATGATTATACAATTTATTCAGATGAGTATGACGATGCTTTGGATGGATATAAGAAAAATGTTGAAGATAATATTGAAAATCTGGCATATGTTTCAACAAGAAATGAAAATGTCGGATATTTAAGCTTTGATAATGATACATCTATCTTGGATGGTATAGCAAAGGTATTTCCGGTGTTTTTCTTTTTGATTGCAGCATTGGTGTGCTCAACAACCATGACGAGAATGATAGATGATGAGAGAACACAGATTGGTACTTTCAGGGCTTTGGGCTACAGCAATGGTGTCATAATGAGTAAGTATATGATTTATTCAGGAAGTGCTGCTATTGTAGGTTGTGTAATAGGCTATTTGGCAGGTATTATTGTGTTTCCTTATATTATCTGGAAGGCATTTGGAATGATGTATGGCTTTGCGGAAATAGAATTCTATTTTGACAAGGTGTTGCTCATTATATCGGTTATTGTATCATTGATGTGTTCAGTGGGAACAACATATTTTGCATGCAAGGGAAATCTGAAGTGTACACCGGCAAATCTTATAAGGCCGGCGGCGCCACCTGCGGGAAAAAGAGTGTTTCTTGAGTATATTGGCTTGGTGTGGAATCGTCTTAAATTCCTGCACAAGGTAACAATCAGAAATATTTTTAGATTCAAAAAGAGAATGTTTATGATGATTGTAGGTATTGCTGGCTGTACTGTTTTAGTACTGGCGGGATATGGACTTGATGATTCTATTTCAAACCTTGCAAACTTTCAGTATGACGAGATTGACATATATGATTTACAGATGACATTCGCTGACCAGATAACCGCTGAGAAGATTGAAGAGGTAAAAGAGCTTTCCGGGCACAAGATAACTGACACCGGCGTGGCTTATAATACAACTGTGGAATTTAAGTCGGATGGGCTTACTAGGGCAGTAAATTTAATTGCAGGGGAAATGGATGAATTGTCACCATTTAAGGACTTTCATATGGAGGGGGAAATGGTAGATTATCCCGAAAATGCGTATGAAGTTATATTAAGTGACAAAATCGCAGATATAGCCGGAGTTGAAGTGGGAGATTCCATAACATTTACAACCACGGATAATAAGGAGATTGTCCTTAAGGTGTCGGGTATTTACGAAAATTATGTATGGCATTATGCTTACATAAGCCCGTCGACTTATGAAGAGGCATTTGGCGAGGAATATGTGCCAAACACACTTTATGCAAATATCACTGATGGCACTGACCCATATGAAATATATACGAAGATAGAAGGCGTAAAGGGTATTTTGAATACAACCATCGTAAGCGTGATGCGAGAACGAGTGGAGGACATGATGAAAATGCTAGATTCTGTTATAGTGCTTGTTATCAGCTGTGCGGGTGCGTTGGCATTTATTGTATTGTTCAACTTAAGTAATATTAACATAACGGAACGTCAGAGGGAAATTGCCACAATCAAGGTTCTTGGCTTTTACAAGGGAGAGACCGGTGCATATGTATTTAGAGAGAATCTGATACTTACAATAATGGGCATTATCGTAGGGTTGCCGGCAGGTGGGGTATTCTTAGACTTTGTACTTGCGCAGATAAATGTTGATATGGTTGCCATTAAGCCAATTCTGACAACAAAAAGTATAGTGCTTACAGCCACTACAGTGCTTGTGTTCTTAGGAATAGTAGAGTTTGTAATGCGTAGAAAAATTGCGAAAATAAATATGGCAGAGTCATTGAAGTCGGTTGAATAAAGAATAAATGGATATTTTTGATTGCAAAATTTGCTGAAAAATGGTACAATCCCATCTTTGACAGTTGGAGAAGAACAAAACAGCCACAAAGCCTTTGGTTAT
>CAYWDL010000250.1:0-3249 GCA_964457015.1 uncultured Roseburia sp.
ACGCCCGACAAATGAAATGATGTGCAAGCACCTCTTTCACTTGTCGGGCTTTTGCATCAAAAAAAACCAAGTACAGATATTAACTATACTTGGTTACATATTTAAAAATATATAGACTCTATGTATAGTTTCTGCTATACATGAGTCTCGCAATTTAAAACAAGCCAGACCAAAAAGGTCAGTATGTTGACTTGCTACGATATACGCTTGCTACTCCCTCATGGGATTATTAACAATATGATAATATCACAATTTCATGGTTTGTCAACCTTGACTTTGTTTTTTAGTTTGATTTAAAAGTGCTACGGGTTATACTGAAAATATTTATATTTATCCCGTAAACTTAACACAACTGTATAATTTTAAGGTATTTCCAACAATTATTTACTCTTCTTCCTTATAAAACACAACTACACACAACTCTCCAAGTGCGCCCGGTGTTTCATAAGAATGCAATTTCCATCCTTCATTTGCATATTTATCAATCATTTCCTGTAATTGCTCGGTAAACTTAGTTCTTGTTGAAAATGTACATCCAAAAGAATCTACTTTATATATTGTCTTTTTCATATGTTCCTCCCAAATTTATTTACTAATCCCAAGCAGCTTCAAGGCATTCCCACTCATTATCATCTCTTCTGCCTCTTCCGCAAAATCCATTTTAGCACATAACGCCTTCACATCTGCCACTAACTTCTTCTGTGGCTTCCATGGACTATCCGACGCAAATAACACCTTATCAGCACCATGATTTTTAACAATCCTTATGAACTGCTCCTCGCTCATCTCATCAGCCACATATGCTGTATCAAGATATACATTTTCTCCTACAAGAAGCTCTTCTACCTGATTCCAGTAATTCAAACCACCCATATGAGCCAATACAAGCTTTTCAGGACGCACCTCACGAATCATCTCCAAGGTTCTGTCCGGTGTACAATGTGTTAAATCCGGATAGCCAACGTCAAAGCCTGCGTGAGTCACAATCGCAAGACCAAGCTCTGTGGCATAAGAAATAATTCTCTTGTACCTTATATCATCAATAAATGTCTGCTGATAGTCCGGATGTATCTTGATTCCTTTAAAGCCATGGGATGCAATAAAGTTAAGCTCTTCCTTATAATTAGCTGTATCCGGATGAATACCTCCGAATGATATCAGCTTCTGCTCACCATATTCGCGCTCGTTTATCTCAATGGCAAATCTATGAATACTTTCAAACTGCTTTGGTGCCGTAACAACAGGTAGCACAACAGATATATCAATATCTGCCTCCTTCATGGATGCCAATAATCCGTCAAGCATTCCGTCGCTATATGCCGGTATTCCACCCTTTGCAGATAAAGCACTAATTGTCTTTTCCGCTATTTTCTCAGGAAATATATGTGTATGAAAATCTACTATCATATCCTATAAGCTCCTAATTTCAGCCTTTGATACGATTTCCAATGAGCTTTCTTCAATAGCCTTTGCTGCCTTTTCAATATCCGACGCCTTGATTACGATAGACGCATCATCTGAACCTGTTGAAAGAGCATACATATATTCAATATTTACATTGCATTCGCAAAGTACTTCAAGTACCTCCTGCAATTTACCTGCCTTATGAGCAATCTTAACAACGATAACATCATTAAGTACCGCTGTAAATCCATTTTCTGAAAGAATCTCCTTTGACTTTTTAGGATAGTCAACAATAAGTCTTAAAAGACCATAATCGCTTGAATCTGCAAGGCTTAATGACACGATATTGATATCATTATCCTTTAATACCTTAAGTACATCCTTAACTCTGCCTTCTCTATTTTCCAAAAAAACTGATAACTGCTTTAAAAACATATATACCTCCATTCTGAGGCGTCAGCCGAAGAACCGCAAGAGAAAGCTCGCAGAGTTTCTCTTGTCGGATAAAGGCATATTTGTGACGCCCCGACACAATTTTTTACATTAACCTCACATTCTGAGACGTAGCTTACACTAACTTTCTCTTATCAATAACGTGAACTGCCTTACCCATGCTTCTTTCAATTGACTTTGGCTCAACAAGTGTAATCTTAGCTGATAAGCCGATTGCCTGCTGGATAACGTGACCAATTTTCTTAGCATATGCATCAAGATTACCCATTTCATCGGAGAAAGTCTTTTCATCAAGCTCAACCTGAACCTCCAATGTGTCAAGGTTATTTACTCTGTCAACAATCATCATATAATATGGTGTTGTTCCACTCATTTCAAGAAGAGCTGCCTCAATCTGGCTAGGGAATACATTTACACCTCTGATAATAAGCATATCATCTGAACGTCCCTTAAATCTGCTGAGTCTGCAAAGTGTTCTACCACAGTCACACTTACCTCTTGAAATACTTGTCAAATCTCTTGTCCTGTATCTGATAAGAGGAATACCTTCCTTGGTAATAGTTGTGAATGCAAGCTCACCAAGCTCATCTTCACCAAGTGGTTCAAGTGTCTCTGTATCAAGCACTTCAGGAATAAAGTGGTCTTCATATACATGTAAGCCTCTGTGATACTGACAGTCACAAGCAACACCCGGACCCATAATTTCAGATAAACCATAGATATCAAATGCCTTGATACCAAGCTTAGCTTCAATAGTATTTCTCATATTATCTGTCCATGGTTCAGCACCACAAACAGCGTATTTAAGCTTAATCTGGTCAATAGCGCCCTCTTCTTCAAGAGTCTCCGCAATATGTAATAAATATGAAGGTGTACATGCAATAGCTGTAACGCCGAAGTCCTTCATCATTGTTGTAAGCTTCTTTGTATTACCTGTAGACATTGGAACTACAGTAGCACCAATTCTTTCAGCACCACCGTGAGCACCAAGGCCACCTGTGAATAAGCCATAGCCGTATGCAACCTGAATAATGTCATCCCTCGTAATGCCTGCCATGGTCATAGCTCTGGCAACACATTCATTCCATACATCAAGGTCCTTTCTTGTATAGCCTACAACTGTAGCCTTACCTGTTGTACCACTTGATGCGTGAATTCTCACTATCTGGTTATTTGGCACTGCAAAAAGTCCAAACGGATAATTGTCTCTTAAATCCGCTTTCGTTGTAAAAGGTAAATTCTTAAGGTCTTCAATTCCCTTAACATCACCCGGCTCTATACCAACCTCCTGCATTTTCTTTCTGTAAAACTCTACATTGTGGTACACCCTGTCCACAGTTTTTACAAGTCTTGCGCTCTGTAAGGCAGTCATCTCATCCCTGCTCATACATT
>CAYWDL010000251.1:0-3249 GCA_964457015.1 uncultured Roseburia sp.
GCTGGTTTAACACAAAACTTACATTTTTGTTTACACATGGTCCACATTATTTTTATAAATAATATATAAATACTTAGAATTTCAATTATTGTAAATTCTAAGTATTTTTTATTTTAAATAATTTTATTCTTGTCTTTGGCAAGAAGGTATGCTATTATAACAAAGATTGAAACAACTCTTCGGAGTAAACTTTATTTTTTTATGAAAGAAGGATTACTATGGAATTAATGTATAAGAGTACAAGAAGTGATGAAACAGTAACTGCATCAGAGGCTATATTAAAGGGTCTTGCAAGTGACGGAGGTTTATTTGTTCCGGTTTCACTTCCTAAGCTTAATGTAAGCATTGATGATTTGGCTAAAATGTCATATAAGGAAACTGCATATGCAGTAATGAAGGAGTTTCTGACAGATTTTACAGAAGAAGAATTGAAGAATTGTATTGAAAAGGCATATGACGGCAAGTTTGATACAGAGGAGATTGCTCCACTTGTTAAGGCTGATGGCGCTTACTATCTTGAATTGTTCCATGGTGCGACTATAGCATTTAAGGATATGGCATTATCGATATTGCCACATTTACTTACAACATCTGCAAAGAAGAATAACGTTAAGAATGAAATCGTTATTCTTACAGCTACATCAGGTGATACAGGTAAGGCAGCATTGGCAGGCTTTGCTGATGTTGAAAATACGAGAATCGTTGTATTTTATCCAAAGGGAGGCGTTAGTCCTATCCAGGAGAAGCAGATGGTTACTCAGAAGGGTAACAATGTTAAGGTTATTGGTATTAAGGGTAACTTTGACCAGGCACAGAGTGGCGTTAAGGCTATTTTTGGTAATAAAGAATTAGAGAAAGAGATGAATGAGGCAGGATTCCAGTTCTCATCAGCAAACTCAATTAATATAGGAAGACTTGTACCGCAGGTTGTTTATTATGTGTATGCTTATGCTAAATTATATGCAGAAGGCGAAATCGCTAAGGATGAGAAGATTAATGTAGTAGTACCTACAGGTAACTTTGGTAATATCTTAGCTGCATATTATGCAAAGAATATGGGTCTTCCAATAGATAAGCTTATATGTGCATCAAATGATAATAAGGTTCTCTACGACTTCTTCACAACAGGTGAATATAATAAGAACAGAGACTTTATACTTACAACCTCACCTTCAATGGATATTCTTATCTCAAGTAACTTAGAGAGATTAATCTATAAGATTGCTGGTGCTTCTTCAGATAAGAATAGTGAGCTTATGTCGTCACTTTCTAAGGAAGGTAAGTATGAGATTACAGAGGAAATGAAGGCAGAGCTTAAGGATTTCTATGGCAATTATGCCACAGAAGAAGAGACAGCAGAAGTTATTAAAGCTATTTATGAATCAACAGGTTACATAATTGATACTCATACAGCGGTTGCGGCAAAGGTGTTTAAAAAGTATGTTGCTGATACAAATGATACAAATAAGTGTGTGATTGCTTCGACAGCAAGCCCGTACAAGTTTACAAGAAGCGTTATGAATGCAATTGATTCTAAGTATGATGCGATGGGTGATTTTGAATTGGTTGATGAGCTTTCTAAGATTGGCAATGTAGCAGTACCTAATGCTATTGAAGAGATTAGAAATGCTAATGTATTGCATGATACAGTTTGTGAAGTTGAAGATATGGAAAAGACTGTTAAAGAATTTTTAGGAATGTAATAGTATAACATAAAGAGGCGACTGATTGAAATCAATCAGTCGCCTCTTTTGGAGTTGTACAATAAGAAAAGATTTATAGTGATAATGTGTAGTAAACATCTCCGAAAGGATACATAAGCTTTAAGCAAATAGGACTATCAAGTGCTGCGGCATCAAATGTATCGTTATACACCGGCGGTGTAAGCTTATATTCGAGATTTTCTTCATTAGACAAATTAACTGTATAAAGTCCGTTCTGGAGATTAATAAAGTCGCATAATGAAGCATAAGCATATTCATCAACTTCCGTAATAGGTTCTTCTGCGTATCTGCTGGCAAATTCAAGAACAGATTTCTTCTCGGCTGCAACAGTTGTTCGGATAAGAGTAACATCATTATCTGTAATATCCTGAGAACCATAATACACAGCATCCTTTGAGATTTCGGCAGCATCACAAGATAAAATAGTAAAGTCAGCGCCAACAAATCTTACAAGATCATTGATGAGAAGAGAAATATACACTGAGTATAAATGCTTTTTCTTCGCATCTGCGATGCCGTCTAAAAGAGTTTGAGCCATATTATTTGAAGTTGCAGAAGTAGCAGAATTCATATCTGCTTCTGTAATCGAATATTTGGCCTTGTAGGCTTTAATGGAATCTTCAAACTGGGCATTGGTGAGATATCCTAAATCAACCAAAGTCTGTCCTAATAACAAGAAACCAGGCTTCTGTGAGGTTAAAAGCTCATCAACCTGCTCGTTTGTCATATAACCCATGGCTACAGCTAAATCACCGATTCTCATGTTTTTAACAGCCTGTTGCTTATGAACATTCTCAACCTGTCCGGCGGTCATATAACCTGCGTTAATTGCTAAAACGCCAAGTTTCATTCTTGTTTCGTTCTTTTTTTGTAAAGCTTCCAATAATTGTTCTGAGGTGATTATATTTGTGTTTAATAAATAATTTCCGTAATACTGACTAAACATAACTTACGCCTCCTTACATAATCTTTCAATTAAGCTCTTTAAAATATCATAATCAATAGGCTTTTGAAGGAAGTCGGTTGCGCCTAATTTAATAGCATCTTTTAAAGTCTCCTGAGTACCTACAGAGGATGTCATGACAACTTTTGCGTTAGGATAACGCTTCTTGATATATTCAAGAGCATTAACACCGTTGAGGTTTGGCATAACGATATCCATAAGTGTTAAGTCAGGTTTGAATTTTTCGTAATTCTCAATGGCTAAAGCTCCGTCAGCAGCTTCAATTACATCTGTGCATCCAAGAGTGCCAAGAAAGTCCTTGAGCTTTTTTCTTGAAAGCAAAGAATCATCACAAATCATAATTCTCATTTCTTCAATCTTCATTGTTTTAGTCATTCCTTTCGTAGTTAAATTTGTAACAATAAACCTATTCAATTTAAAAACCGACATTTAATAATAGTATTTTACAACAAAATTTGTTTTTTTACAAGGAAAAGTGTGGAAATAAGTTTTATTTTATGAGAAAATAAGTAAAACGTCACATAAACATCACATAAAAAAAGATAATTATATATATAGATA
>CAYWDL010000252.1:0-3205 GCA_964457015.1 uncultured Roseburia sp.
TAACAACATATGGCTTATAATAATTTCCACCATTTATAAGCGCGCAAAATGCACTGGCAAGCTGAACCATTGTCACATTATAGTTCTGTCCAAAGGTATTAGTTGCCAAATCTGCAGGTCCCATATTCTCCGCAGAGAACAGAAGATTCTCACAGCTTTCTTCACCAGGCAGGTCTATACCTGTCTTAATACCGATATTATATAATGCCTGATATCTAACAAATTTATCTGCACCAA
The DNA here is from genome assembly GCA_964457015.1 of uncultured Roseburia sp. Taxonomy (GTDB): domain Bacteria; phylum Bacillota; class Clostridia; order Lachnospirales; family Lachnospiraceae; genus SVEL01. Next base: position 238 of record CAYWDL010000252.1, read on the forward strand.
GCTTCGCACCAATCTGCATCAATGAATCATTGCACGACTCCGCAATAGCCTGTTCAACGGTCAGTTCACCATGTCCGGCTCTTCTATGGCATCTTATATTCCATCCGCCTACAAGCTCACCACCGTCACACAAATATGTGTCTGTAGCTTCAATAGCATTTTCATCAAGTGCTGCCGCAATGGTGAACATTTTAGCTGTAGAACCGGGTTCAAAGCTATCACTTATACAATAATTACGCCAAAAAGCACTCAATGCTTCCAGCTCTATCTTATCCTCAAGAGCCTTTATCTCTTCCTCTGTATGGGTTGCAATATAATCCTCATACGTCTGTTCATTATAATCCTTTGCGTATTCCACCATAAAATCAGCTTTAAACTGATTGTATTCTTCATCTGTATAATAGCTTTCCCATTCTCTTTTTGCATTAAGGTCATACATATTATCACCTGACATGGCAAGAATTTCGCCAGTGTTAGGATTCATGACCATAACACCAATCTCTTCCGGGTCATACTCTTCTTTATACTGTTGTATATACTTTTCAACTACATTCTGAACATATATGTCAATGGTCGATACTACGTTGTTACCGTCCGTAGCTTCCTTAACAATTTGCTCCATTACGTTGTCGCTGTTCATATACCCATACTTACGTCCATCGGTACCATTGAGATAATCATTGTAATATTCTTCTATGCCCCAGTTACCAACATTTCCTGCAACTGTAAAGCCTATCACACTACTTGCCAGAGAATTCTTAGGATACTGTCTCTCATATTCAGTTTCAAACCATACACCCTTTATATTCGGGTAATCCTCATCATTGGACTGCATTTCCTGAAATTCTTTAATCTCACTGTATGTCAGCTTCTTTTCTTTTACATAATAGCTGCTTGTACTATTATCATTAATAATTGCTCTAAGCTCCTCAATATCATAACCAAAGCATTTGTTAAGCGCTGTCAGTGTCGGTTCAATATATTTTTCATCGGACAGCATAACCTTCGGGTCAAGAATAAGATTGTATACCTTAATGCTTGTAGCCAGAAGTTCGCCATTCCTATCATAGATATTTCCACGTTTAAATGGAATTACCTGGGACGAATACGACTGCTGGTCCAATACTTTTTTAGTATATTCTTCGCCCTCATTCTGTATAATGTATACCATACGAACAACAAGGCCAATCATAAGAATGCTGATAACCCCGAAGGTTGCCAGCATTCTATATTTCATGCCCTTGTTTATCTTTGTAATCTTCTTCACTCTTTTCTCTGCTTGCTTTGTAACAGGTTTAGAACTTTTTCTCTGTTTACGATTCATTTCAACTCACCTTATTATTCTGTTGGTACATCTGTAAACTGCTTCATATACTCGCCTTCAGTACTTGTATAAAAACGTAATGAATCCTCATTTACCTGCACCATACCTAATTCCTCTGTTGCAGTCTTTATTATTGTGTTCATATCAATACTGCTGTCGATTTCATATTCAACAGCATCATTCTGTGCCTTCAATGTTTCAATACTCTTTTCCATTGAAATAATTGAATCAGAAACCTTATTAATCTCTGAATTCAAATTTATGTACTGCATACACAATATAATCACAGCACACGCTGCCACAAATAAAAACATAACATATGGAATGCTAATAGTCAAACCTTCATTAGGATTTTTATATGTTCTTTTATGTGTATCCGGTCTTCTTTCCTGTTTTCTCTCCGGCTCAACCGTTTTCGGAACAGCTGTAGCCACCTTTCTTACTGTGTTTCCGTCTGTATAATACATATATTCATTCTTCCTTGAATTTCTATCCATTTTATTAATCTCCATTTCTTTCGAAGGTTCTAAGCTTTGAACTCTTCGACCTCTTATTATCCTCTATTTCTTTATCCGTCGGTACAATCGGTTTTCGATAAACTGATTTACCCTTGCTAATTCTTCCACACACACATTTTGGAAAATTCTTAGGGCAAATGCACGGATCTTCATTTGTCTTAAACTTGTTCTTAACAATCCTGTCCTCCAAAGAGTGGAATGTGATAATGCTTAACCTTCCTCCAGGATTAAGTCTTTTAATCATTGCATCAATGGACTCTTCCAAAACTTCCAGCTCCTTATTAACCTCAATTCGTATGGCCTGGAATGTCTGCTTGGCAGGATGTCCCATTTTCGCTCTTACCTTCATAGGTATAGCAGTCTTTATGATATCAATAAGCTCTCCTGTTGTTTCTATCTCTTTCTCAGCTCTAGCTGCAACGATATGCTTTGCAATGTTCTTAGCAAATTTATCTTCGCCATAATCTCTGATAATTCTGAACAATTCCATCTCAGTATATTCATTAACTACATTCTTTGCAGAAAATTCACTACTTTTGTCCATTCTCATATCTAACGGAGCATCTTCTTCCTTGTATGTAAATCCTCTGTCTGCCGTATCTATCTGATATGACGAAACACCTATGTCTAACAGTATTCCATCAACCTTCTCAATACCTAAATCGTTCAACACCTTTTCAAAATCACTGTAATTGCTTTTCACTATATGGAGATTAAGCTTGTCCTTGAACTGTGACAATCTCTCAGTTGCCACCGAAAGTGCATCCTCGTCCTGATCAATGCCTATAAAAGTCCCCTTGTCTGACAGTCTCCTGCAAACTTCAGTAGCATGTCCGGCGCCACCTAAAGTTCCGTCAACATAAATCCCATGGGGCTTAATATTCAAGCTTTCAATAGTTTCATCCATCAACACGGACACATGGTTAAATTCCATTTTTTTCTCCATTCCTATGCGCAACTAAATAATAATTCCTAAATCAGCCATATTCGAAGCAATCTCATCCATATCATCATATGATGTGGTCTCTTCCCATCTGGTCTTGTCCCAAATTTCAACTCTGCTTCCCACACCGACTACTACCGCTTCTTTTTCAAGTCCGGCAAACTTGCGAAGTACTGCTGGCAA
>CAYWDL010000253.1:0-3201 GCA_964457015.1 uncultured Roseburia sp.
ATTTATGGAAAATCCATCACCGACCCATGCATTGGTTGGGCTGATACTGAAAACCTCATCTATTCAATCGCCGAGCTTGTTTAATATTTTTACATAATTTCATATAAAAATATAAAAGAAGAGCAGTTTCAAGCCGCTCTTCTTTTATTTTTAATGACGTTAATTACATATTTGAATAAATGCTAGTTGAAGCAATATCAATATGTCCCATGATTTCCTGCACTTCTTTTATGTCTTTTCCACTTTTTAATAAATGCGCTCCCACCGAATGTCTCAATGTATGTGGAGTAATCTCTTTCTTAATTTCCGCTTTATCAGCATAGCCTTTAATAATCTTCCACACGCCCTGACGACTCATCTTTTTTCCAAAACAATTTAAGAATAGCCATTCTTCATTCTTATCAGTACCGGAATCATATAAATATTTGCTCAACGCAATCTTAGTCTTATTACCAAAAGGTATTACTCTGTCTTTCTTATCACCTTTACACACAACATAACCCAACTGAAGATTAACATCCTCAATCCTCATATTGATAAGCTCAGAAACTCTTATACCAGTCGCGCACAAAAGCTCAAGCAACGCCTTATCCCTAATACCCTTTTCAGTCTTAACATCAGGCTGCGTCAGCAGTCGTTCAACCTCCTCTACTGTAAGGACTTCCGGTATCTTTTTATCTATTCTTGGCGCCTTTATCAGTTCGGTCGGGTCACCTTTTACCTGGCCTTTTACTAACAGATACCTGAAAAATGTATTAATGGATGATACATTTCTTGCGATAGTTGCCGGTGATTTTCCCTGTTTCTCCAGCGACAATATGTATGAATTAATATTTGTTGATGTCACCTTCGAAAAACTGTTAATATCACTATTATTCAAAAATTGAGTAAAATTATTCAAATCCCTCTTATACGACATTCTCGTATTTTCTGATTTTTTCTTAACATTTCCCAAATAATCCAGAAATTCATCAATCTTTTGTTCCATAATATTTTCCCCTTTTAAAAAAAGTATACTGATTATAACTAACTAATTGCATAAAATCAAGCATTTTCTATATAACCTTTGAACAAAGGTATATTTATGTAAGCTTCCACTACAGACACCAAAAAAGCAAAAATCAACAATATAATCAGGTACATGACAAATTTTCTCAATAACCTTGTTATATAAGTCAATGAGACATTTTTCAAATCGTACTTTATGGTTCTATCGGTATTATCCAATATCACGCGTCTCATGCTTATTCCGGCGCATATTGTTAAAACAATCGCTGGCACATATATAATGTAATGTGGAAATATTGACATTATATATATCATCATCCCCTTAATACCATACTTCATAACATAGGAGGATAATACAACTCCTATACCTGCACCCTTGAAGAAAAGATATATCGTATTATATGCTTTGCCAAAGAAAAAACAATTCAAAACAAGAATAATGACAAACTCCTTGTAATATTCCACAATTCCATTCTTTAATACATCGCTTTTTTCAACCACAACATTTGAAATCATTTTCATATAATAATCCTGAGTAACATTTATCTTATGATAATACACTTTACTCATTGTGTTTATGATAAGTGTTCCGACAACAAGTCCCAAAATAAAAACTGCAAGAAAAAATCTTTTCTTAAAATACTCCGAAAGAGATATTGTCATTATTCTACCGTTCATATAATACTGTCCTCCACCAGTCATTCTCGTACTTTGTACGGATAGTAATTATATGCTTATTTTTTGTCTTTTATAACCTGACTATTTATTGTACTTTTTATCAAAGGCCAATATAGCACTGATAGTCTTAGAATCCTCTATTGTGCCATCCAAAGCCATCTTAACCAGCTCTTCAATATCAAACTCAAGCACGTAAACATACTCGCCCTCATCAAGATGTTGTTCTGTCTTAATGAGATTTTTTGCCACATAAATGTCTATTTTTTCATTACAAAATGCAATTGTTGTTCTTACAGTAATCAACAATTCCAAATCATCTGAATAATATCCCGTCTCCTCTTCAAGCTCCCTTGCAGCTGCAAGCTTAGTAGGTTCATCTGCGTTTGCCAAACCTCCGGCAGGAATCTCAATTGTAAATCGGTCAAGAGCATTTCTGTATTGCTTAACCATCAATATTTTACCATCTTCTCTAACGGGAATTACTGCAGCAGCGCCCTGATGTTTTATAAAATCATAATATTCAATCTTATCATCCGGTGTTTTTATTGTATCCTTGTACAAATCAATTATAGCGCCCCTGTATACAAGTTCACGATTTAATCTTTCAAGCTTTTCCATATTTCCTCCACTTCTCAGACCTACTTAAAACTCTCCGATTTAGCAAAGCACGCATCTGTCGCTTTAATAATACTATTTCTAAAACCGTATTCTTCCAAGGCCGCAACAGCTGCAATTGTAGTTCCTCCCGGTGAACATACCTTATCCTTTAATGCACCTGGATGTTCCTTTGTATCCAATACCATCTTGGCAGCCCCCATTACTGTCTGTGCAGCGAACTCATAAGCCATATCTCTTGTCATACCATACTTTACAACGCTATCAGCCAAAGCTTCGATAAACATGTATACATATGCCGGAGAACTTCCCGATGCGCATGTAACAACACTCATAAGCTTTTCATCAACAATTCTATATTTACCAAATGAATTAAATATCTTATCTATTACATCCTTTTCTTCAAACGAAAATGCTGTCTGGTCATAGCTGATACCTGTCATACCCTCACCTAAAAGTGCAGGTGTATTAGGCATAGCTCTAACAATTCTTGCTTCAAATCCAAGCGCCTCTCTTAAACTTTCAATATCTTTGCCCGGTGCAATAGAAATAATAACATTATCACTTTTTAAAATGTTCTTAACATTTTTTACAACCGTACCATAAAACTGAGGTTTAACTGCAAATATTATGTACTTAGCTGAGTTAGCACACTCGGCATTTGACTGAAGATGCATAACACCTGTTTCATTTGTGACTCTCTCCATAACATCTGTATTTACATCTGTAAACACAATCTCTTCCTTTGGAAATACCGAAAGCACACCTTTTAGCATTGCATAACCCATATTTCCCATACCAATAATTCCAATTTTTGCCATTTGTATGTCCTCCTTATAATAAAATAAAGTTTGCTTCGCAAACTCTTCGCGCCTGAGCGGAATTGCGAAGCAATTATTC
>CAYWDL010000254.1:0-3181 GCA_964457015.1 uncultured Roseburia sp.
TGTAATCAGAATTCATAACCTCAAGCATGTTTGTTCTTGTCATTCTCATTCTCGCACCAATGCTAAGAATTACAATGGTCAAAATTGGAATAAACGCATGTCTTGCATAGTCTACCAGCAATTCCGGTCCCTTATATGAAACGGCCGCATTTACAAGACCTGATGCAGGGAACCATCCAAGCTTCAATGCAAAAATATCCTTAAGCATATTTCCAAAGAAGAATGATGGTAATGAAATACCTATCATAACAAGTATTGTAACCATATAATCTCTAAAGCTGTACTGGTGTGTTGCTGCTGTAATACCAAGTGGTATAGCAATCAAAAATTCAAATATTGTAGCCACAAGCGCAATGGCAAATGAAACTCCCATATGCTCAACAATAACATCTGCTACAGGAATACCATATACAAAGCTTGTACCTAAGTCAAACTGAAGCAATGCGCCTAACCAGCTGAAATAACCCTTTAAAATACCAGACAAACTATTGTCTCCCAATCCATACATCTCATACATAGCGTTAACTGTTTCTTCGCTAACTGTAGCACCACCCTGATTAATTGCGTTGATTTTATCCTGGATAAAATCAACAGGCATCAATCTGATAAGGAAGTATATAATCACAGATACACCCATGAGTATAAATATGGACATTGCTAATCTTTTTAAAATATATTTAACCATAACTTACTACTCCTTTACTCTGCAAATTTAAGTTCCCAAATTCTATCAAGTGGTGACGAATATGGATTCATCTCTGACTCCTTAGGAAGAGTCGTTGAATCAATTACATTTGAATTATACGCGTATATAACACTTCTCTGATATACAGGAAGCTCAACAGCCAGGTTCAATACCTGTTCCATTGCACTCTGATAAAGCTCAATACGTGTTTCTTTATCATTGGTCTCACGTGCTGCATCAATATACTCACTTAATTCATCCAATATATCTAACTCCTTGCTTGAACCACTTGTCTTAATATAATTGTAGCCCCAAGCAAGTGTACTTGTTGCAGATGAATCCTTGTGGTATATCTGATACATATCAGGATCCAATGATGAAGACCAAGCTGCAGCCCACACCTGCAATGAACCTGTATTAATCTTTGTAAGAGCCTGTGTGTCACAAACCACTTCAACATCCCAGCCCATTTCATTAAGAAGAGCCGCTGCATCTCTGAATACCTTATATGTAGGGTGGTCCTGTAAGCTTGAACCAGCGATTGTAAATGTTATCTTAAGGTCGCTGTCTCCCTCGCTTACGCCTGCCTGCTGCATATAATTTTCAATATTGCTTCTTGCCACATCCTCACTCCATGTACCAAGCTGTGGATAATCGAAGCCGTTATCCATTGCATCATTTCCGTCAGGATATGCCCAGCTTACCTTTGACATCGGCCAATATATCTGTGAAGCTGTACCTGCACGGTAGTAGTCAAGTGCCAGGGATGTGTTCATTGCACACATAATGGCCTTTCTTATGTTTATATCATTAACCTTTGCCGCATTAACACCAATGTAACCATAACCCAACTGGTCTGTAGTAATAGTAATCATACCACTGCTTTCAAGCTGTGTTAACTTCTCGTAATTATCTGTAGTAAGCTGTGGTGATATGTAATGTACAGTACCACTTTCCAATGCTGCAATAGCATTATTTGCGCTTACAACCTGATAACGAATCTTTGCAATATTTGCATTTTCAATTCCGGTACCAACTGTTTCAAAGTATTCATTCGCCTTGAAATATACAACATTATTTGCGTAAAATCCGCTTTCAGATGGATTATCACTACTATTTGAATCTGTAGCTTTATATGCCCCCGCTCCCATTGGAAGCTTAATGTTTCTAGTTGACTGAATAACATCTGTCATAAAACTGAAGCTCGCAAACTCAACACCAAATTTATTATTGGCGATGTCCACTCCAACCTTACTTCCCTCACCATAATAATGCTGTGGAGCAATTGTTATGGCAAAGTTCCATATAGCCTTAGGGTCAATGCCATCAATAGTTATCTGTAACACATCATACTCACTTGATGTCTTAACAGTACCATCCTCATTGTGCTCAGAAGCTACTGTATATTCTGTACCATTTACAGTAATCTTGCTTCCTGCCGCATCTGTATGTCCCAATGACACAATACCTGAAATATTTGGAACAAGTAATGTACCGTCATCCGAAACATTTTCATTTAATATTACTTCCTTGGCCTTGGCTGTAAACTCTGTTGAAAGTGTATTAGCTGTAGACCAATACTGTAAAATAATATTTAACTCTCTTGCTATCTTATCATTATAAACATAGTCAATAGCCTTTTCCTTAGAATCAATACTTGATGGATACTGTGCTGTCAGCTTTTCCATCTTTGTACGGTCTATTTTACCGTCCTCACCTTCGGCATACTCTACTTCAACATAACCCTCTGTAAACATATAACAGAATATTTCGTCCTTAAACTGTTCGAAAGACTTATATGGCTCATCGGTGTATGATTCCTGAGCACTTATATAATCCGACTCAAGCTCTTCCTTGAAGAGCTTAAGTGCGTATTCATAGTCGTCCAGAAGATTCTGACTTGTAACCTCTGAAGGGTCATTAGAAATAGCCTCCTTGTAACCGCCACTTACATTATAAGCAAGAATAGCAGCCTTCATATCCTCGTAGCTCACTTCCTTTGTAGAAGAAGCCTTGTACTCGGAATTGAACAGGTTAATAAGCTCATTAAGTCTGTTATTTGCTCTTGTAGTAGCCTGTGTCAAAATCATATCATCACTGTCATCTGTTGTAGAGCCGACCGTCTGTGTTCTATATTCCTTTAATCCAATAATATCTGTAGAATAAAGGGTTGAAGAACCGGTATAAACAGGGTCTAAATACACATAATAGTTAAATAATACATCTTCCATTGTCAATGGTGCACCATCCGAAAACTTAATACCATTTTTTATAATAAAGGTATAGGTGGTCGTACCATCGTCATTTTCAACAATATCATAATCCTTTACAACAACTGCCTCATTATCGCCATATGCAACCTGAACATCACCATTTACATACTTTGATGACAACATACCAATCTGAGTCATAGCAACAATAGTACCATCAGCAGCTGATGTAGAGAAGAATGGGTTAAATAATCCGTCTAACTGCTCTGTCATAATAACAAAAGCA
>CAYWDL010000255.1:0-3146 GCA_964457015.1 uncultured Roseburia sp.
AGGAGCGTATATATCCATAGTTTCCCTGGCTTTTTCATTCTGCTTTGACGTATTCATATACTCAAGAGTTCTCATATTGTGAAGTCTGTCGGCAAGCTTAATAAGGATAACTCTGATATCCTTGGACATGGCGAGAAACATCTTTCTTAAATTCTCTGCCTGCTTATCGACTTTATCCTTGGAATATGACAACTGGGTCAGCTTTGTTACACCATCAACAAGCAGCGCAACCTCTGCACCAAAAATAGCAGTTATCTCATCCAAGGTCATAACTGTATCTTCAACAACATCATGAAGGATTCCTGCCACAATGGTTTCCTTGTCAAGCTCAAGCTTTGCAAGAATAATGGCAACTGACACCGGGTGAATAATATAAGGCTCACCGGACCTTCTCTTTTGTTCCTTATGTGCTTCAAACGCAATTGAATAAGCCTTCTCGATCATAGTAATATCATCGGAAGGATGGTACTTATTTATCTCTTCGATAAGCTGTTTATATAATTCATCCGGATTCTCGAATTCATCAGGACTTTTTACTTTCTGAATCTCTTCGATGACAAACGGACCTTCCAGTTTTACGATTTTCTCCTCTGTCATACAATAACACGCTCCATTACTCGTTAAGATTTCAATCCCCTATCATTAATCACTATTTGCCGTCATATGCGATAACACTATGCACATCAACAATTCCTTCCAGCTTTTCTCTTCCCTTTAATCCCTTTAATTCAACTAAAAACACAGCACCAACAACCTCTCCGCCAAGCTTTTCAACCAGCTTGGCAATAGCTTCAATTGTTCCGCCTGTAGCAATCAAATCATCAACTATCATTACCTTCTGTCCCTGTTTTATGGAATCTGTATGCATCTCAATCACAGCAGAACCATATTCCAAATCATATTCAACCTCCACTGTTTCGCAAGGAAGCTTTCCTTTCTTTCTAACCGGAACAAATGGCTTTTTCAAATTGTATGCAATTGGCGTTCCAAATATAAATCCCCTTGATTCAGGTCCTACAATCACATCAAAATCAATGTCCTTAATTTTTTCCTGCATTAATCCAACTGCCAGATGAAATCCTTCTGCATCCTGCAATACAGTTGTTATGTCTCTGAATATAATACCTTCCTCCGGAAAATCAGGTATGCTTCTAATATATTCTTCTATGTTCTTCATATAGCTCTCCTTTCAACAGTGATACGATTACATACTTTTACAAGCTATTCTATATAGTATACCACTTTACCCCCATTATTAACAATAATTATTTATAATAATCTGAATGTTTTTTATCCCATTGTACTCATTAATATCCGGATAAAATATGCACGACAGATATATATTATTATCTCTTCCAGCATAAGCCTTCTGAAGCTCATCCTCACCAAATTTATCAGTGATAAATGCTGTCAGTTCTTCGGTTTTGTTAAACACCACTCCCTCCACGTGCATACCGGTATCATCCCTAAGTCTTATCTTTACAACATTTTTATTTTTCCCAACAATGCTCATTCTGCTAATTTTCGCCTTACTTAAGGCAAACACAGGCTTCTCATTTCCTTTTCCGAATGGCTCCAGTCGTTCAAGCTCCATAGGCAACGAAAATGTAATATCCTTAATCTTAAACCCACAATCTATCATTACTTTTCTTATCAGGTCATCATCTGTAAGCTTACTCTCTTCATTAAGCCTTCTTCTAAACTCGCAAACCTTTGTTTCCTCCAGCGACAAGCCCGCCGCCATAGGGTGTCCTCCGAATTTCAGAAACAAATCCCGAACCTTTGTAAGATTTGCAAACATATCATAGGCTTCAATTGAACGCCCTGACCCTTTTACTATTTTTTCATCCTCTGTATCAGTAAGTATAATTGTTGGCTTATTAAAATGTTCCTTCACCCTGCCTGCTATTATGCCTGCCACTGACTCATGAACATCCTTTAAATAAATAACCAGAACCTTATCCTGTGCATATTCTCCTGCCTTTTCCAAAGCGGTCTTTACCCCCAGCTCCGTAATGTTCTTTCTGGTTTCATTAAGCTGTTTCACGCTTTCTGCCATTTTAGCTGCTTCTATTTCATCCTTACAGTTCAGCAGCTCATAGCCTATTTTCGCAGTTTCAAGACGACCGCTGGCATTTAAGCAGGGACCTATTACAAATCCAATATGATATGATGAAATTCTTGTTTTTACAATATCACAAGCCTTTATAAGGGCATTAAGCCCTACATTCTTTGTTGTTCTTATGACCTCAAGCCCCCTCTTTGCAAGAATTCTGTTTTCATCCTGCAAATCCACTATATCACCAATAGTTGCTATTGCTGCAAATTCTATAAATTCATATGCATCCTCTATATTTTTGCCACATTTTTCATACAAAGCCATTATGAACTTAAATGCTATTCCACCACCACATAAGAGCTTAAATGGATAATCACAGTCCGGCTGATGTGGATTAACCGTAGCATCTGCATTGACCCGGATATACCTTTTTTCTCCATTTTCCTCTTCAAACGGCACCTCGTGATGGTCAGTAACAATCACTGTCATTCCGAGACTTTTCGCCAGCTCAATGGCTTCGATTGCCGCAATACCATTGTCACAGGTAATAATTGTATCCACGCCTTCCCCATGAGCCCTTTCTATAATAGCTTCATTTATTCCATAGCCATCCTTGACTCTGTCAGGAATATCATAGGACACCTGTCCGTTTACTGCTTCAATGCCATGGACCAGAATATACGTTGAGCATATTCCGTCGATATCATAATCTCCTACCACTCTTATCCTTTTGCCGTCAGCAATTTTCTCCATCACAATATCCACGGCTTTTTTCATATCCTTCATAAGCCAGGGTGAATATAAATCCTTCAAATCAGCATCAAGATATCTTCCAATATTCTCTCGCAAAACGCCTCTGTTTCTAATAATTTTAGCCATAATAGGATTTATATTATATTCATTTGCAATTTCCATATGCTCTATCTTATCACCATATCTTGTCCATTTTTCTTTAACCATTTCAACCACCATTTTTATAGTAAATATAGCTGCCCTGCGTATTAGTACAAGGCAGCTATAAAGTTCTTATTTAACATTGTATTTTTTCTTTGACATCATATACCATAATGCACTTGTTATACATACT
>CAYWDL010000256.1:0-3109 GCA_964457015.1 uncultured Roseburia sp.
GTATAACATTTGATGGATACAACTATGATAGTGTAAGCTACTTTACATTGATGCTTATTCCAACCATAGTAGCGGTGCCAAGAGGAATAGATTACTTTGTGAAGAAGAATTATAAATATGAAAGGTCTATAATATCTGCATATGCAGCGGCTATATCCCTTATGAGCATTCTTATGTTTGGTGAAATGAAGGGGGCGTTTATATGTGGTGGATTTATATTGGGTTATTATTTTCTTAAGTCAAAGAGAAAGAATAGATGGCTGACATTTCTTCCTTATATTGTAGTGATTTTGTTTGGTGCATTCTATGGAGTAAATGGCAATCTTTCAACCTACTATGTTACAGAGACATTTAACAGATTGATAAGTCGCGATGCCAATGCATACAGCTTTAGCGCCAATCAGCTGTGGTATCTTGAAGAATATAGCACTATGGCAGGGTTGGTTGCACTTTTGATTATATATGTATTGATAATTCTTTTGTTGTTGATATATATACTTAAGTACATCAAGAATAAGGACAGACGTACAATGGCTCTTTATCTTTGGGTTACAATGACAATTATGTGGTTGCTTGCCATTGTGGGAAATATGTTCATTGATTTTAATTTATCATTTAATGCGCCATTTATGGCTAAGAACAGCTTTATATGGATATTGTTTGTTGTGACCATTATTTCCTTGAAGGGTAGAAGCTGGAGAGAAGAGCTGGAAGAAGATATTGATAATTATCTGGCGTCCCTTGGTTATGATATGTTAGAGGACGAGCGCTTGGATGGAGAGATATCATATACTCGTAAGCTTGATGAAGAAACCGGCGTCCTTATTGCAGTTAAGTATGATGAGGAGGATAAGCTTCATAGTAGACTTATGTTTATGTATCCTTTTGAAGATAATAAGGAATTGGATGTATATAGAATAATTAATAAATATGGCAGATTTGATTCTTATAGATGTTATATGACAAGTAATAAGGGGATTATGCTTAATTGTATATATGATGTGAGCGTTCCAAAGCATTTTGATATAATTGATTGGTATGATGAGTTTGATGATGCAATGGCGATGTGCGAAAACATATATGCAGAAATAAAGGCATTAAATACAGTAGAACAAGAAGTATAGAAATATAAAGTAAATTAGCTGGTTGCAATCGCAACCAGCTAATTTTAGGTATAGAAGATAAAATTTTATGAATAATAGTGTTATTAATTCTTATTTACAATTACCGCAACAACTGAGTTAGGTGGTAATGTTACAACAGCTTCACCATTTTCAAATGTTACAGAACCTTCTACAGGAACTACAACCTCATTATCACGCTTGTTTACATTGTCGACATGAGCATATTCTGTAGCAGCTGTAATTGTAACAGTAGTAGCTGTAGTCTGAACATCAACAGCCTTGATATTAAGCTTTGTATTCTTTGAATAGTTATCTGCGTTAACAAGCTTAATATAAATCTTTGAGTCATCAACTGTTACGGAGTTAAATACCTCCTTGTTGTATGCTTCAAGCTTGTAATCAAGAACCTTACTTGTCCAAGAACCATCTGTATATGAGCAAACAAGGTTTTTGCCTGTAGCAGCGCCACAATCAACTGTAATTGTGTATTCTGTGTCAAGATCAACCTTTTCATATGCAGCATTTCTTAAGTTACCTGCCATATGGCTTGATGCGAAGTCGCCAAGCTTATAGCCTTCAACGCCATCCTTGTATACCTTAACACCTGTCTGGTCAGAAGTAAAGCCGATAGCGTATTCAATACAATCCTTAGCAGTAGTCATATCTGTTACTAAAGCACCTACATAGAAACCGTCAATACCTGAAAGCTTCTTTGCAACAACCTCAACCTTGTAATTGGTCCAGTCATTGTTGATGCAGTAGATACCTGTAAGCTTTTCTGTGCTTGTACCCTTAAGTAACATACCGTCTGCAGAGAATGTTACCTCACCATTTGGAAGTACTTCAAAGCCCTCAATCATACCATCAGCAAAGTTGTGCTCTAAGATTACAGAATTATCAACATTGCTTGTAACCTTAACGCTCTTTACAAGAACCTCAGCATTACCTGTAGCGATTTCAATACCACCACGTGGGATTAAATCTGTAAGAACGCCATCCTTGTATACCTTGAATGATGTACTAAGTAACTTCTTGCCAATATATTTAGCAAATAACTGCTGTACATAATAAGTTGGTGTATACCATACTGTTTCATTGTCGAACCAGATACAGTCAGGTGTCCATCTGTAAAGGTTGTCTGTAAGCACCTTGTTAAAGAGTGGAGCAGTAGCAGCAAGTCTTACAACATCTGAGTTATTCTCGAAGCCTGTCATAACAGCAGCTTCAGCTACAGCACCTGCAAGTGTATTCTTTTCATTTGAAGCATATTCACCTACGAATACCTTTGAGCTTTCGTTATCATCAATAGTACCATCAGCATTGTATGCTCTGTAGTAGTAGTTATATCTATCAGCATTGTTCAATAAGTAGTGGTTTGGTCTGTAGTAATGCTCGTCAGCAATTGTTTCCATAAAGTGCTTCTGATACTTATACCAAGAAACCTCTTCTTCAACACTTGTTTCACCGTCTGTGAAAGCAACCTTAGCTGTGCCTGTCATATCTCCGGCAAGGAACTTCCAGCCATACTTGTAAGCATCATCATCGGCCTGAGCACCAACTGTTGAGATAATATGAAGTACATATCCTGGGTATGTTTCCTTTACATACTTTGTAATTCTTTCATAGAAGATTTCAAAGCTAGCCATAAATTCTGGTCCCCAGTTCTCGTTACCAACACCTAAATAGTGTAAATCAAATGGAGCTTCATGGCCCATCTTCTTACGAAGAGCAGCCCACTCGTTATTATCAAAATCAGTGCTAATTGCAAAGTCAATTAAGTCTGTAAAGTTCTTAATATATTTTTCCTGTAACTTGCCACCGGCTGGGTTAGCATAATCTGAACGAGCCTGGCAAAGTACACCACAAGCCATAACAGGAAGTGGGGTAGCATTCAAGTCCTCTGCCAACTGGAAGTATTCCATATAACCAAGACCCATTGTCATATTGTAGCCCCAAACATTGAAGTTTTCCTTACGAACTTCAAC
>CAYWDL010000257.1:0-3107 GCA_964457015.1 uncultured Roseburia sp.
ATTCCACAATTTAAGAATTGTCAATATATACAAGAAACAAAAAACATCCGCCAGCATGTCGTCAAAAATCTGACGATATGCTGGCGAATGCCTATATATACACTATGCGGTGGCAATCATATTATTTTATTTTAACCAACTCTCCATTTATAGTAACGGCTTCTATACGTTCTACATCAATGCATTCAAAATCTCCGTAGAAATTATCACTTCTTAAAAAAATACCATTATTTCCGGCACTATTGTTTTTGCATTGTATAACCGTTCCATCATCCAATGTAATCTGTTCCACATTTAATCGCTCCGAATCCTCCTGCGAATATTTCCCAACAGCTTCTACTCGAATTGAAATTGGAGATAATTCTATCTTGTTAATTACCAAATCATCAATTGTTGACATAGGATACTTTGTAACTGTATTTGGTGAATAATAGTTTTTCCAGCACAATTCCCATGTCTCATCACTTATCAGTGTCTGTTCATCTTCCTCGTTAACATCTTCACATTGATACAATTTTTTAATGGTTATATTTACCTGAAGTCTATTAATATCCTTGGCATTTACCTCTATTAAAAATGATACCTTGCCATCATTATTATAGCTAAACCATATTTCCGAATGTCCGCCAACCTTTCCAATCGACTTATTGAATTCAAACTCAACATCCTCAAAGGAATAATAGCCATCTTCACCAATCGTCCAAGGAACATCTGTATCCAGCTGAATCCACTGATTGTTCTTGTCACCAATGGACTTAGTCGCAGTAATTGTTATACCATCACTGGTGTCAGATTCTCCAATTTCTACATAACCGCCTTCAAGCTCCTCCATGGCACCATTTAATCCTATTGCACTTAAGAATTCTATATCCCAGTCATTTGCCCTTGCAAATGCCACCATGCTAAACATCATAACTGCCGCTGCCACAAGGACAACAAACTTTCTTCTGAATCTGACGCCAGAGCTTCTCTTTACCCTTGACAATTCTTCTTTACTCATCTGCGAACGGATTTTGTCCATAGCCATATCTTCCTGTCTCTTTAATAACGCCTCATCAACTGACTCATCAATCCCCTTTTCAATCATGGCCACCTCTGTATCATTTATTTCTTCCATCAATTCATATAACAAATCCTTATTCTTCATAGCACGAAATCCCCCTTTTAATCAACATTTCTTTAAGTTTTCCTTTACCTCTGTACAAAATATTTTCTATTTTCTTTTCAGATATCTGTAGCTTAGCTGCAATATCCTTGTTTTTCATAAACAGAAAATATTTCATCAGAAACACCTGATTATCCGGTTCACCGAGCTTATCAATAACCTCGTGCAGCAGCTGCTTTAGCTCCTTTCTCTGCACTTCGTTCTCAATGGATATATCTGATACAACCTCTGTCATTTCCTGGTCATCCAAAGAAATTGTGGTATATCCATTTTTTCTGAGAATGTCTATAGAAGCATTTCTCGCAATGGAATAAATCCAGCTTTTCAAGGACTGTTCGGCCTTTGTTGTAAATTGACTGCTATTCTTCCACACCTTGAAAAATGTATCTGACACAGCCTCATCAATTAATCCCTCATCATGATTTCGCAAAATC
The DNA here is from genome assembly GCA_964457015.1 of uncultured Roseburia sp. Taxonomy (GTDB): domain Bacteria; phylum Bacillota; class Clostridia; order Lachnospirales; family Lachnospiraceae; genus SVEL01. The sequence continues at coordinate 1,600 of CAYWDL010000257.1, forward strand.
GAGTGACATATTGTATTAACTGCCCTACCATATATTTGCATAGCTTCATGAATGCCTTTATCCGGATTATCTCTGATTAATTCTATTAGCGTTTCATCATTCATAATCATTTACCCTTCCTGCATTTACTTTACGCTATACTAAACGTGGCACTTTAATAAAACCACTCAACTTTTTTATTTTTTTCTATCTTCAATTATTTTTCCTTTTTCAACATTTGGACTTATCATATTCTCATATGCATATTCCCACAGCTCTTTGGAGCCCTTAGGTGTAATCTCATTTCTCTTTAATATCTGACTGATACGTACACCTCTTTCTTCCCAGCTTTTACCACCGGTTGCATTGTTAAGCATCAACGGCTGAAGGTTGTCCATTGCACGGGCAAACTTTGCTTCTTTTGTTTCTGCCGCCTCGAATTCCTCCCAAAGTCCACGAAACTTAATCTTCTGATCCGCCGGCAACATATCAAATATACGGTCCGCCGCTTTCTCTTCCCTCTCGCGCTGACTCTGCTTTGCGTTCTCGTCATAAGCATAGGTATCACCGGCATCAATCTCCACAATATCGTGTATAAGAATCATTGAAATAGTTTTTAACAAATCTATTTCTTCATTGGAATATTCACTTAAAATAAGAGCCATTAACGACATATGCCAAGCGTGTTCCGCATCATTTTCTTTATGAACACCATCTGACAAATACGTCTGCCTTTTGATGTTTTTCTCCTTGTCAGCCTCAAGACAAAACTTAAATTGCTTGTCCATTCTATCCTTGTCCATAATCTCTTCCTCACTAGGTTTTCTGACATTTTTTATCATAGATTCATCACATGCTCCAAACCTTTTGTAATTCTCCCTTGCCTGTCTCAACGTAAGTCCATTATTTGCACCTGATTTTTTATCCAAGATATCTTCCCCCTGTCCTGGTTCATCCTCCCAAAAGCAAATAGGACAAATATCATATCCCCCGCGCTCATCAAGAGTTCTGTATCCACAACATAAACATTTATACTTTTTCATTTTTGAAATCTCCTTTATTTCTCCATAAACTCCGCTATAGCTTCCGCTGTTATGTTAATCTGCTCAACATTTGAAATCGTAGCCGTACCGTCTCCATCCTGTTCACCATAATTTCAAGTAATTTACGTCCTTTTCATAGATTTACCTATTCTGAGACGTAAATTACTTGTCAAAACATACTGTAATTTCACATAATTACGTCCCATTTTTTCCAATCTCTCAAATAGGACGTAAAAAACATTTCCAAACAAGCCATTTTCCCGATTTTCTTCTTGTAATTGGCATAAATTTACGTCTCTTTTCAGGTATTTCATATTCTTAGACGTAATCCTGAATAAAAAGTATATTATTCTATGCAAAAAATACGTCCAAAAATCCACACTCAACAAACAAGGACGTAAAAGCACAACTCCTGAGCCCTGCCGACAGGTTCGCAAGCGCTCCCCTGTCACAACACATGAGCCATGCCGACAGGTTCGCAAGCAC
>CAYWDL010000258.1:0-3076 GCA_964457015.1 uncultured Roseburia sp.
TTTGCTCTGGCACCTTCTTTGATTTTCCCAAAGAAAAACTTTTTATTTTCCTTCGCCAACTGCATGGGAATGGAATTCCATACCATTCGTATTCTGGGTAATTCATTCGTATTGGTATGCTTGCTAAAATCTGCTTCATACATTTCAATAATTCTCTTTTGAAGACGACGCACCTCTGTAAAATCTTTTTCTACAGCAAATGATGATACCACCTCCGGCATCCCACCTATATAATAATACTTTTTCAACCAGTCAATATATTTTTCACGAAAATTTTCAATTAATGGTATATTCATTTCGTCAATTAATCTTACAAGACCTTCTTCTCCCACTGCCAGCAAAAACTCCCTAAAACTTAGTGGATTGAGATATAAAGTATCAGCTTTCCCTACCGGAAAAGAAACTCCATTATGAATAGCAACTCCCAACAATGATCCGGCTGCTATAACAGCATACTCCGGTGCATCTTCACAAAAATATTTCAAGGATGCAATTGCTTTTGGATTCTCTTGTATTTCATCAAAGATAATTAAAGTTTCTTCTGGATGTATCTTCACTCCCGTCTCAATATTTATGGCCATTAGAATCCGTTCAATGTTATAATCATCATCAAATACATTTGCCATATTTTTGTTATTATCAAAATTAACATAGGCCGTATATTTGAAATGAGTTCTTCCAAATTCTTTCATCAACCATGTTTTTCCTACCTGTCTTGCGCCTTTTAAAATGAGTGGTTTCCTATTTTTTCTGCTGAACCATTCCTCTAATTGCTTCATCGCATAACGTTCCATAATTATCACCTCACATATATATTATGTGCTTTTTCTTTTAATTATACATTTTTTCTGACGAATATCAACTGTTCTTTCACATTTTTTCTGACGAATATTTTGTGTTACAAGACGCTTTTTCTGACCAATTATTTAATTGTTGCCTTCCTGAGTGTTTATTTTATCTCTGCTTTTCTGCTATTTATCTTCCTAAAAATCTCCACATCAAACTTTGGACGTCTATCATAATCATACAAGCCATTAGTCTCCTGCTCAATATCATATAGCTGTGTATAACAAAAGCCCATAATATTAGGATTATCAAGTAATACATTCGTCAAGCCCTCATATCTCTTTATAAACTCCTCCTCCGTCTTTGGTGCATCGCCATATCCCCACGCATCTGTCTGACTTTCATCCACATTCCACTTAATTCCACCATATTCACTGATAAATACAGGCAATCCCTTAACATAATGCTGTCTTGCAGGATGCTCCTCATGGAACTCTCCACCATTTCCAAATGCCTCATAACAATCAGCAAATTCCTTAACATCCTGTCTATAATTGTGCAAATCATAAATATCAGTCACAACATGGAAGTTACCTGATGTATCAATACAAGGTCTGGTACTGTCAAGAGCTTTTGTCATCTTGTAAATATTTGCAAGTATCTTATCATTCTGTCTCTTTCCACAATAATCCCAAGTTTCATTAAATGGACACCAGCCTATAATCGATGGGTGATTAAAATCACGCTCGACAGCCTCCAGCCATTCCGGCATAAAGTTAAGAAAAGCCTCCGGATTAGATAAGTCAAGTCCCCAGTTACCATGCTCTCCCCATACAAGATATCCTTCTCTGTCACAATGATACAAGAATCTTGGCTCAAATATCTTCTGATGAAGTCTTGCACCATTAAAGCCTAAATCCATAGAAAGCTTAATATCATTTAATAATGCTTCATCACTTGGGGCTGTATATATACCATCTCTATAAAAGCCTTGGTCAAGAACTGTTCTTTGGAACACAGTTTTACCATTGAGCAAAAACTTATAACCATCCAATTTAACTTCACGCATACCTGCATAACTGTATACATTATCTACAATCTCATTTCCATTGTCCTCTGATATATAACTCAATGTTATATCATACAATCTACCATTGCCACATTCCCATAAATGCAACTCATCAACAAATAATGTAAGCTTATTATCATCACCACATACATTTTTTGTGATTGTTCCACATACTTTTCCTTCATAAGTTGCTGTCATCGTCAGCATACCTCTTCCACATACCTTTGCATCTATATAAAAACACTTATCCACTATATCCGGATAATATTTAACACTCTTTATATAGGTCTTTGGAACAAACTCAAGCCATACCGTCTGCCATATGCCTGTTGTTCTTGTGTAATCACAACCCATTGAATAATATGAGCCTGCCTGCTTGCCTCTAGGCTGCAAACCACTCCTTACATCATCCCTTGCGTATACAACTATTACATTTTTTCCAATATGGACAAACTCTGTAATATCAAATTCAAACGAACTGTATCCACCAATATGTGTCCCAACCTCTTTTCCGTTGATAAATACCTTTGTTTCATAATCAACCGCCCCAAAGTGCAACAACACTCTCCCCTCCAATTGTGGCTCTTTCAACTCTACCTCTTTGCGATACCATACAGCCGGTATGAAATCCGTGTAACCAACACCACTAAGTTTACTTTCAGGACAAAATGGCACGTTAATCTTCTTATCAAAATGCTTCATAGTTTCATCATCTGCAAGATACCATTTACGTTCCATGCCACTTTTGCCAAAATCAAATGCAAAGCCCCATTTTCCGTTTAAATTCATCCAATTATCCCTCATAAACTGTGGATTTGGATGCTCCATTCTGTAGTTCATATATAATTCCTCCATTCAATTATTCACAACTTTATCACTACTTGTATAATATCGCTTTTTATTATATTATTAAATAAGTAAAATAAGTTTTTAGGTGAGGATTTTGAGCAAATGGAGTTAATTGAAAGTTTCGTTTTAGATAATAGGTTGAGAGCATTACCATTCTATATTGAATTAGCAGGTATTACATATCCTGACGCTAACTATGAGATTTATAGGGAATGCTCTGAATTCTATGTTTTTGAATATATTATAGATGGCAGCGGATATGTTAACGTAAATGAAAAGACATTTTTTGTATCTGCCGGCGATGTATATCTGCTGCCCTTAGGCTGCAAATGCCACTATTACCCTGACCCTAACACTCCATTTACCAAAATA
>CAYWDL010000259.1:0-3070 GCA_964457015.1 uncultured Roseburia sp.
AAAATTTATCGCCCTATTTTTAGTTCCTGTTATCTCCTATAATTCTTTTCTTATACTCTGCAATGTGCATCATTATCAATACACTAATTACAATTACAATAATTGAATACAAATCATCCATTTTTACCACATCGCCGGTATCAGGGGAGTCAATTTGCTTATCTTCACCTGATAAATTTGCTTTAAGCATCGATATCTCTCCCTCCGATAATCCAATAGAAAGAAGATATTCTTCTGCCTCTTTAGCCAAATCAGCATTTTTCAAATCTTTTACTCCAAAAGCAGTACATAAACTTTGTACTATATTGCTATCTGCTATGGCATTATATTTATCACTTCCATTTTCAACACCATAATAATTATAATACGATATCATATAATCTTCGATGATTTCATCATAACTTGCACCCATCAGACATTCAATCAATGCAGAAACAAAACCTGCCCTGTCCTTGCCGTATGTACAATGAATTGCATAAACACCTTTATTTTCAGCAAAAAATCTCAATCCATCGGCTAATCCTGTTTTAAATTCATCCGATTCAAAATCAACGCCAAGATTTAAATAAATAACTTTTTGTTTTTCATAATAAGAACCTGCAAATCCTTCATAAGAAGCTGCTTCTTCAGGATTATCAGCCAAATTCATTATCACTGTGACACCAGCTTTTTCAAGTGCCTCTAAAGCATACTTATTTCTGTTCAATTCAGGATTAATAGGTGAGGAAGTTCGATATAATAATCCTTTACCAATTCCTGTAGTATTAATTTCTCTGAAATTTGCAAACTGTTCATCCGTAAGCATATTATAATAATTTCGTTCAATAGAAAAAACTAATTCTCGAAGTAATATTTCAGCAGCATAACCATTCTCCTGCGCCATATCAAATGTTACTTCAACAGGAAATGTTACTCCTTCATATGCTTCCCACCACCAAGCTCCGTCATCACTTGTCTTTTTGGTGGCAATTTTATATTTTTCTGCAAAGTTACCCATATTAACAGCTAAGCATACATAACCAGTTGGCTCATTATTTTCATCCAACTTAACTATAACGGCCGCCTCACCACTGTCTACATAAGAGTAATCCGGTACTATTGGTAATTCTAATTCTTGGTTTAATAAACTAACCTTAACTATATCTCCTACTTGGAAACCAAGATTATCAATAAAATCCTCTGCTTTACAATTCAAATAAACATTTCCGTACTTTGAGAACCATATATTATTATCAAGGCCACCAATAACTATCCTGTTTTTTCCATATAGATTAACTTCAATTCTGCCACTTCCGGCTGTTGTACCATAATCTACAACAAAATTTGAATATTTATCACTAAGCGGAGAATTATCTGCACCTACAATGCCATCTTCAAAAGCACTAATATAGTTACTTAAAACCATATAATCTTCCATCACATAGTCAATAACATTTACAGCACCGTCAAACATTCCGAAGCCATCACCCAAATCACGAAGTGTATAATTATAGCCTGCGAGATTATATTCTGCTGTAAGATCAAGAGGTTCCATGGAGTTAGTATCTTTATTGTATACTTTTACATCATATACTCGATATTCACCTGTTGGACCTCCAATCCAAACACTTTTATCATCTTTTTGTGTAGTATCCATAATGGAACAATCTATCTTATAAGTAATACCTGATACCTGTAAGAAGCCACCATTTTCACTCTCTCCGGCAGTTCTGGCACCCCATTCTAATGCATCTAATAATTGCTGACCAGTTACCGTTTGTAAGCATGCGACATTTCCAAATGTATGAATCACTTTACAGGTCTTGTATGAAAGTTCACCTGTAATCGCGGTGTTTCGAATTCCACCACCATTTATAATTGCAACATCAACATCCATACCCATATTATCAAAGAGATAATACAATGCATCTGCGCAAAAATCTCCTGTATTTGTTTCCTCCATACGGACCAAACGATTACCAGTAGCATCATAATTATCAAATGTAACCTTGGTTGAACCAATGTTGGTACATAATAATTCATCAACCTCGCCAACCCATTGTTCCTTAATATTTTTCACATTATAGTCACTAATATATGTTTTATCTGTATATAATTCTGAAACTAATTCATATCCCGACTCAGTTTCAACACATTCTATAAAATCTGTTGAAATATCACCTGTTTCGGAATCAATCACCATAATTCCTATTCTATTAAAATATTCGCCAGTCTGTGTTAACAACACACTATTACCATGTATATCAATAACATCTTTACTTTCAATAACACTATGAGAGTGTCCGTCAATAAAAGCATCAAGACCGTTTACATTTGCAATGGTTAATTCACTTGTCCACGGTCCTAAGTCCACTCCTTCACCTAAATGTCCTAACGCAATTATCTTGGTGGCACCATCCGCCTTCGCAGCGTTTATTGCTTTTTGTACATCACTATACAATGCTTCTCCGTCGCCACCGCTGGAAATACCATATATATATTCACCAGACTCATTTTGAAAATACGCAGGCGTAGATTTTGTAAATGACTCCGGTGTCGTAATACCAATAAATGCAATGACTTCCTCGCCACAGTCAAACATAATATAACCATCCAGGACATTTTCTTTTCTAACACCATTTTCCTCATGATAAAAATTACATGAAATATATGGAAATTCAGCATAATCAATAATATCCATACACCTATTCATGCCATAATCAAACTCATGATTACCTAATGTTGCAACATCATAGCCGGCGGCATTCATCAAATCAATAATTGTTTTTCCATCATCCATAGAACCGTATGCAGTGCCCTGAATATGATCACCGGCATCAACAAGAAAAACATTATTATACATTGCTTCTAAATTTGATTTAATTCCGGCAAGTACATCATAGCTTAATTCACCGTCAATATATGTATGTATATCATTTGTATAAAGGATAACGATATCATCTGACTTTTCTTCTGCAAATGCAGTTATTAAAGCATTTGGTATTAGTGTCAACAAAATACAAATTGATAATACATAAGAAATAAGCATTGTACATATACGTTTAGCAGTTTTCATAAGTTTTACCCTCCA
>CAYWDL010000260.1:0-3048 GCA_964457015.1 uncultured Roseburia sp.
GACACACAGGCACTCTGGACCCGGATGCGGTTGGAGTGCTGCCTGTTTGTCTTGGTATGGGCACAAAATTATGTGATATGCTTACTGACAAGGATAAAACCTATGAGGCAGTAATGATTTTGGGTTATGTTACTGATACTCAGGATATGTCAGGTCAGGTTTTGTCAGAGTCTAAGGTTAACCGACAGGATTTTAGTGATGAGCAGATTCTTAAGGTGATAAAAAGCTTTGAGGGAGATTATTTGCAGACACCGCCAATGTACAGTGCAATAAAGGTTAATGGAAAAAAGCTTTATGAACTGGCAAGGCAGGGCATTGAAATTGAAGTAAAGCCAAGACCGGTTGTGATAAATGAAATATCAAATATCAAGATTGATTTTCCAAGGATTTCAATGACTGTGGACTGTTCTAAGGGAACATATATTAGAACCCTGTGTCATGATATTGGCAAAAGCTTAGGTGTTGGCGGAGCAATGGAAAGCCTTAAGAGAACAAAAGTAGGGCATTTTGATATTGAAAATGCTCTTACTTTAGATGAGGTAAGCGACATTATTCATAGTGAGCCTGAAAAAATATTTGAGTTCATAATGCCTGTTACAGACGCATTTGTTCAGTATAAGGATGGTTATGTGAAAGATGAATTTGACAAGTATTTATATAATGGTAATTCTTTGAAATCAAGGTACATAAAGAATTTTAAGGAATTAAATGTAAGCAATATGGAGAATATAAAATTATATGATTCTAAGGGCAATTTTGTCGGTTTATTTTCTTACGACGAAAAGGAAGACATTTTTAAGGTGGTAAAAATGTTTTTGAGCTAGTCATCGTGTATATGATGATTTGGAGGAACTATAGGAATATGAAGATTATTTCAGAAAAAGAATTTGAAAAACTTAACAATACAGTGCTTACGATTGGTAAATTTGATGGCCTTCACAAGGGCCATCAGAAGCTGATTGCGAAAATGTCTGAACTTATGGAGGAAGGTTATTCGTCCGTTCTTTTTACATTTAAAAAGGCGCCTAAGGAAATTCTTAGTCTGGAAGATGTGGATTACATATTGACGCAGTATGAGAAAGAGGCATTTCTTGAGAATAGAGGGATTGATTACTATATTGAGTATCCTTGCGATGAAGAAGTGCTTTCAACCTCTGCTGAGGATTTTATAAATGAAATTATTGTGGGAAAAATAGGCGCGAAGATTATTGTTTGTGGAACTGATTTTCGCTTTGGAAAAAATAGAGAGGGCGATGTCCATCTGTTAAAGGCATATGAGGAAAAGTATGGCTATGAGGTTATGGTGCTGGACAAGCTCAAGTACGAAAATGTTGATATAAGCAGTAGCAGGATAAGAGACGCTGTTAAGGAAGGTAATATTGAACTTGTTAACAGATTGTTAGGTTATAATTATACGGTTATTGGTAAGGTTGTGAAAGGGAATAAGATAGGCAGAAGTCTCGGTTTTCCAACGGCAAATATCACACCGGAAGAAAAAAAGCTGCTTCCACCGTGCGGTGTGTATTATACAAAGGCGCAGATAGACGGATGTGAATATAAGGGTGTGACAAATGTTGGCAGAAAGCCTACAGTGAATGAAAAAAATCCTGTTAACATTGAGACATGCTTTTTAGGCTATGAAGGGGATTTGTACGGAAAGACCATTGAAGTACAATTTTATAAATTTGTGAGACCTGAGATGAAATTTGAATCATTAGAAATGCTGAAAAAACAGATAAAACTCGATGTCGAAGGATGTCTTGAGTTTATATATTGACATATAAAACAAAAGTGATATAATATTTTTGTAACAAAAAGTTAACAAAATTGTAACAATTATCTAATTGAATGGAGAAATTGCTATGAATATGAATAAGAAAAAGTACGCTGCTTGCGCGGTTGCATGTGTGGCGATGTTTACAATATCGGGATTGGCGATAGGAAATAATAAAATTGATAAGGAGGATGGTGGAAAGACAGAAACAAAAGCAGAAGTGACTAATAAGGCAGGGGATGCTCAGGTTGAGTATTCGGGAACGATTTCATTAGACAGCTTTGGTTTTGCGGCAACCATCAAGGATGCAGATTATAATGCAGAAGGTCTTCATCAGCCAACAGGAAGTGTAAGCCTTCGAAATATTGGATTTTCATTTGCTATTGAAAATTATAGTGAATATGTTGCATCGGGTGAAGCGACAGATGAAGAAGTAAAAGACGTTACTCAGCAGCTTGACGAGGCTACACAGACAGTTCCAAAGGATTCTGTAATATCAGGATATACTAACCTTGGTATTTCAAATGCATATGAATACCTTAATGTTAGAAAGGGTCCGGGACTTGATGAAAAGATTATAGGTAAGATGCCGGGCTACTGTGCATGTGAGATTTTAGGTGAGGAAAATGGCTGGTATAAGATAAAATCAGGCGATGTTGAAGGTTATGTTTATGCCGAGCTTATGGTGACAGGATATGACGCCAATGTTCTTGCAATGGAGCATATGGAAGAAAAATTAGTTGTTACAACGGATGTTTTGAATGTAAGAGAGGAGCCAAACACAAACTGTTCGATTGGAACACAGGTTGTAAATGGTGAACAGCTTGAAATCTTAGAGGATGAAAGTAATGGCTGGTATAAGATTAACATTAACAATCTTGTAGGATATGTTTCAGCAGAATTTGTTGAAAAGAGAAATGTTTTACCGACAGCCATTGAGGTTAAGGAGGTTGTTGCAACAGTGACAACACCTGCACCATCAGTTTCGATTGATACATCAGCATTATCGGATGATGTGTCACAGACAGCAGTAGATTTAATCAATTATGCAATGCAGTTTTTGGGTAATCCATATGTAGCAGGTGGATACAGCCTTACAAACGGAACAGACTGTTCAGGCTTTACAAAGCTTGTATTTGCACAGTTTGGTTATGATTTACCACGTTCGTCATCAGATTATCTCTGGGTTGGAACACAGGTACCGCTTGATAGAATTAAGCCGGGAGACATACTTTGTTATATGTATGGTGGAAGCATCGGACATGTGGCGCTCT
>CAYWDL010000261.1:0-3047 GCA_964457015.1 uncultured Roseburia sp.
CTTGTCACCAAATGTTCTGTTTGGTCTTTCTTTTCCGTTTTGACTGCCCTTAGCAGCATCTGTTGTTGCCACAAAAAATTCCTCCGTAATCGTGCATATAAGGGTGTGCAAACACACCCTTATATATTTTATTACATTTTCAGTTAAAGTCAAGCTTTTTACGCTTAAACTTCATCTTCTCCTACCAACTCATCATATTCCTGCTCATCAAGCCATTCATCAAATGCGTCAGCAACCACTTCATATTCCTCATCGCTTTCGATGCTGTCTAATGAAGGATTTCCCTCTTCATCCTCTGAATATCTGTAGAGATATACCTCTCCTTCGTCTGCAGTTTCGCCTTCTGTAGGTAAAAGTGCAATATACTCTCTCTCTCCCGCTTCAAAAATTGTTACTACAACACACTCAACCTCTGAGCCATCATCAAGTGCCAATGTTACATACATTTCATCATCCATATCTTCTTTGTTGTTAAATTCATTGTTTCCCATTTTTTCCTCCATTCTGAAGCATAAGCTTCACTCTAACTTAATTCTTCTATAAACCTTGACGGCTCCAGTTCCTTCTCATATCGCTTATCAAGATAAATTATATGCAGCTTTTCCTTAGCTCTAGTCATAGCTACATAAAACATTCTTCTCTCTTCTTCGATATCCTCAGGTAACACCGCTTTCATATGTGGTGTTATCTTTTCGTTTGCATCCATTATGATGACAACCTTATATTCCAGGCCCTTTGCACCGTGCATGGTTGACAACGTCACGGCATTCTGCTGCTTATACCTGCTTTCCTCCTGCAACTTAAGTTCTTCCTTATATCTATCCATATATGCAAACCATTTTTCGTAAGTGTCAAAATCCTTTGCTGATGCCGCCAGCTCATCTAAGATTTCATAAAGCTCCTCAACCTTAATTCTTCTATAATCAGCATATTCGGCAATATAATCTTCATATCCCACACCATGCCTGATATAGTTTATTGCTGCGTAAGGACTCATCCTACTTATTAATTTCAAATCATACTCCAATTTCTCAATTCTTTCAACCACATATTGCTTAGAAACGTAATAATTTTTCAAATTATTCAAATCAACCTCTTTGTCCTTGAAAGCATCTCTGCCGATGTAACGCTTAGGTCTGTTTATAATATTTAGAAAATGTGCTCTATCATTGTCTCCCAATGCGATTTTAATATAAGCTATAATATTTTTGGTAATCCAATGTTCATAAATATTCGGAATAGCATCCCTCATCTTAAACGGAACATTGTATTCCATAAGCTTTCCGGCCAAATGCCTTGGATTTGTAGCTGTTCTGTACAAAATCGCAATGTCCTTGTATTGTACACCTTTTTTCCTATAGTCATCAAGTAGCTTTAGAATATAATTTGACTCATCCAGAGTATTCTTTGCTTCAACTATTTCGATTGGATATACTCTTTCATTAAATGCTTTTATCTCTTTCTTATACCTGACCTTATTATGCCCGATTAATCTTCCGGCTGCATTAACAATCTCGTAATTACACCTGTAATTTACGTCAAGCTTAACAATTGTCGTACCGGGATATTCCTTTGGAAATGATAGCATTATTTCCGGCTTAGCACCTCGAAAGCTGTATATTGACTGATCATCATCACCCACTACAAACACATTATTCTCAGGCTTTGCCAGCATCTTCATAACCATATACTGTATCTTATTTATGTCCTGAAATTCATCAATCAGAACATACTTATACTTATTCTGCCAAAGCTTTAGAATATCTTCCCTCTTTACGAAAAGCTCGTAACACATTACCAGCATATCATCAAAATCAATTTCACCAGTTCTATATATAATCTCATGATATTCCGAATAAATTCGTCTAAATATTGTTTCCGGACAATTTTTAGAATAATAGGTGGACAGGTTTATCATCTCACTTTTAACAAGGCTTATCTCACTAATTATATCCGATACGAACTCGTTCTCATCCTCATATTCCAAATCAAGCTTTTCCACAATCCTGCTAATGTATTCACGCTTCCTGTCCTCCTTCAAAATATTGCTTGCGTTATAGTTATATGCATATTTCAATATTTTGAAAAAAACACTATGAAAAGTTCCAAAGGTAACCTGCCTGCAGCGGCTGCAATATATGGAATTTTCCATTAATTTTAAAAAACGTTCCTCCATCTCCATGGCCGCCGCCTTCGTAAAAGTAACTACCAATATTTCAGATGGAGAAACATTATGTTCTTCAATTAAGTATTTCACCCTGTGGGTAATGACAGTGGTTTTGCCACTGCCAGGACCCGCCAGTACCATACAAGGTCCATCCTTATGTCTGATGGCCTCATTCTGTGTATTGTCAAATGCCATTTAGTCTTCCTTCTTAGTTTTCTGTGCTTAACTTTTCAATACCAACCTTTATTCTCTTAATTGTTTCTTCTTTTCCAATAACTTCCATTATCTCAAACGCGCCTGCCGGTGTCATCTGCTTGCCTGACACAGCAGTTCTTACAGGCCACAAGCCTGTACCATTCTTAATACCCTTATCTGCAATATACTTCATCATAATATCATGAAGATTATCCACAGAATAATCGTCAGTTGCTTCAAGTATTGGAAGTACTTCCTGCAATACTTCAAGGGAAATTGCTGAATCTGTCTTCATCTTCTTGTGTGTGTACATTGCAATGTCATACTCAGGAAGCTCTTCAAAGAAATCAACATGTTCCTTAATATCAGGCAATACTTCAATTCTTGTCTTAACCATATCAAGAATCTTCTTTAAATCCAAATCCTTGCTAATAACCTCTTTTATATAAGGCATAGCCATCTCATAGAACTTTTCATTATCCATAGCCTTAATGTATTCGCCATTCATCCATTTAAGCTTTACAATGTCAAATACAGCCGGTGACTTGCTGATATGTCTGTAATCAAACTTTTCAATAAGCTCATCAAGAGTAAATATTTCCTGATTGTCCTCAGGACTCCAGCCCAAAAGTGCAATATAGTTTACGATAGCTTCTGTTATAAAGCCCTGCTCTAACAAATCCTC
>CAYWDL010000262.1:0-3044 GCA_964457015.1 uncultured Roseburia sp.
AAGTAGCGAAACATTTGATATGTTACAGGATAATACCTATTATCAGGAAATGATTAATAGGAAGAAATTATTAGATTCTAATATAGAAGTATATGCGACAGATGATTCTGATGCGAAGGATATTTATATTCTAACAGAAAAAAATGCAGTAGCCAATGAGATTCTTACATATATTTCTAAGAAAGAAGAATATGATAATCTTTTGAAGAGTTACAATTTTCAAAATGAAAATTGCGTTATTAAAGCCGATTCTAGTGGATATTTCTATTTACAGCAGGATATTAAAAAAGGTTCATTTATTCAAGAAGGAACTGCAATAGGAAAAATATATCCGAAAGATGATACAAAATTCATTGCACAGATATATGTGGATAATTCGGATATTGGAAATTTAAAGGTGGGGCAGAGTGTGCAATTTGAAATAGCTGCATATCCGTCAGATGAGTATGGCTATTTTACAGGAAAGATAACAAATATTCCGAAAGATATAACAGTAGATCAGGCGACAGGTAGTGCGTATTATATAGTTGAAGTGTCTTGTGATAATGATACTGTTAAGAGTGAAGACGGAGAAAGTGCATCACTAATCAACGGTATGGCATGCCAGGCAAAAATAGTTGTTAAAGAAGAAAATGTACTGAAATATTTATTGAGAAAAATAGATTTGGTGGATTGATTCTGATATATTACTTTTTGTAATATAGAGGAAAAGTAATATAAAAAGAGGACTCTGATAAAATTCGCGAAAACCGTCAGAGTCCCAAAAGCAAAGCACTTATGAAAAAGTACCGTGTATTAGCATATCACTTTTTTATAAATTTGTAAAGATATAAAACTTCTTTTTTGATTTAAAAGAGAAGTTTTTTTGTGAAGAAATTCCCTATTTTATCCTAGACATATTATTTATTTGGTAGTAAAATAATATTAGTTTTGTAAAGTGAAAAATTTAATATTATATGAGGAGATTGGGTATGGATTCGTTATATCTTTATATAGAGATTAATGGCATATTTGTGCTGTTATTGTCTATTTTACTTATGAATATGGGGAGCTCTTTTTCTCGAAGTGTGGATGAGAAAAATTTTATAAATGCAATAGTTTTAAATATCTTGGTTCTTATTGCGGATACCGGAACGTGGATACTTGATGGGCGAGTTTTTTTGGGTACGTTATGGATTAATAAGCTGGTATTTTGTGCATATTACGTATCTACTGCGCTGTTTGTGTTTGCGTGGGCCATATATACTACCCACAAATTACAGGTTAATTGGGGTTTTATTAGAAAATATAAGATTTTAATTGCTGTTCCTATGATTGTGATTATTGTTATGTCGGTGGCGTCATTGTGGACGGGATGGTTGTTTGAGTTTGACAGCCATGGTACATACGAAAGAGGTAGTATGTTTGGGACGCATACGGTGATTCTTTGGCTTTATTTGCTGTTATCTCTTTTCTCTGTGGTGAAGATTTTGATAAGTGATAAAAGAGAGGAAATGTTTAGGAAATGCCTTGCAATTATGATATCTGTTGTGTTGCCGGTATTTGGAGGAATATTACAGACATTGTTCTATGGACTTAATACGGCATGGACGGGAAGCTGTGTTTCTTTTGTGCTGATATTTATCAGTGTCCA
Source organism: uncultured Roseburia sp. (assembly GCA_964457015.1). GTDB lineage: Bacteria > Bacillota > Clostridia > Lachnospirales > Lachnospiraceae > SVEL01. Next base: position 1,634 of record CAYWDL010000262.1, read on the forward strand.
GAACAGGCAGATTGCAATGGACGCACTAACTGATGTACATAACAGGGGAAGCTTTGAAAGCAATTTGAGGGAAGCGGTTGAAAAGGAAAATCCTAGCAAGAGCTTGTATCTTGTAATGATAGATGTAAATAAGTTTAAGCAAATAAATGACGAGTATGGTCATATTATGGGAGACAGGGCGTTGGTAGAGCTGAGCAAATGCTTGAAAAATATCTCGGCTACATCGAAGAATGATTTTATTGCAAGATATGGTGGAGATGAATTTGCTATGATTTGCTGGCGAGGTGAGGATAGTCAGGTTCAGGAGCTGGTCGAAACAATAAGAAGAAAAGCCAATAATATTACTAAAAAGAATAATTTAGGCTTTGATATGACAGTTAGTGTCGGCTGGGCAAAATATGATAAAAATGTTCACGTCACTGTGGAGAAATTTATTAATGCGGCAGATGAAATGATGTATGAAAATAAGCGAAAATCATAGACAATAAAATCAAATAGTGATATAATAATATCACTATTTTACGCAAAAATTTTAAGGTATTTAAGGAGGAAGAAAAATGAGATTTTTCATTGACACAGCGAATGTAGAAGATATTAAGAAGGCAAATGACATGGGTGTTATTTGTGGTGTTACTACAAACCCATCTCTTATTGCTAAGGAAGGTAGAGATTTCAACGAAGTTATCGCAGAAATCGCTTCTATCGTTGATGGTCCAATCAGTGGCGAAGTTAAAGCTACAACAGTAGATGCAGAGGGTATGATTGCAGAAGGTAGAGAAATTGCTAAGATTCATCCAAATATGGTTGTTAAGATTCCTATGACAGTAGAAGGTCTTAAGGCTACTAAGGTTTTAGCTTCTGAAGGAATTAAGACAAATGTTACATTAGTATTTTCTGCTAACCAGGCTTTACTTGCTGCTAGAGCAGGCGCTACATATGTATCACCATTCTTAGGAAGACTTGATGACATTTCTCAGCCGGGTATTGATTTAATTAGAACAATCGCAGATATGTTTGCAGTTGCAGGTGTTGAAACACAGATTATTGCTGCTTCAGTTCGTAACCCAATCCACGTTACAGACTGTGCTTTAGCAGGTGCTGATATTGCAACAGTTCCATATGGCGTTATTGCTCAGATGACAAAGCACCCACTTACAGATCAGGGTATTGCTAAGTTCCAGGCTGACTACAAGGCTGTTTTTGGAGAGTAGCGAGGAGAGCAATTTCATAGAGCGTGCTTGCACGGCAATATGAAATTATTCGACGAGCACATCTATCGAGAAAACAAAGTTTTCGAGATGGTGAGTAGGTTGCTTACGAAAAGTCAAAACAAAGAGAAAGATTTATTTAAAATTAATTGGAGGCAAAAATGAACAAAGTAGAACTTCAGAAAACTGCAAATGAAGTCCGC
>CAYWDL010000263.1:0-3033 GCA_964457015.1 uncultured Roseburia sp.
CAGGCTATTACCAGAGCTATTGCGGATCAGGCAAGAACTATTAGAATTCCTGTTCATATGGTTGAAACCATTAACAGGCTTTCGAAGACATCCAAGGCATTATTACAGGAGATTGGAAGAGAGCCATCCATAGAGGAGATTGCTGCGAAGATGGACATGCCTGTTGACAGAGTAAGGGAAGTAATGAAGATTGCCCAGGAACCAGTGTCACTTGAGACACCTATTGGAGAAGAGGATGATAGCCATCTTGGTGATTTTATTCAGGATGAACACACCAAGACGCCATCAGAGGTGGCGATGCAGGTGATGTTAAAGGAACAGATTATTGAAGTTCTTGGTTCGTTAAGTGATAGGGAACAGAAGGTTATCATATTAAGATATGGACTTGAAGATGGAAAACAAAGAACACTTGAGGAAGTTGGTCAGATATTTGGCGTAACAAGAGAAAGAATACGACAGATTGAGTCTAAGGCACTAAGAAAATTAGGGCAAAAAAGCAGAAAGATAAAGCTAAAGGATTTCCTTGAGTAGGAAAGGTGGGATTGGATGCAACTATCAAAAAGACTTGAGAGGGTTGCAAGCTTTGTGACGGAAGGAAATATACTTGCAGATATTGGCACGGACCATGGATATATACCCATATATCTTGTTAAAAATGGTATTATACCATCGGCGTATGCTATGGATATAAATAAGGGTCCATTGGAACGGGCGGATGAGCATATTGCCGAGGAAGGTCTTGGGGATAAGATAGAAACAAGGCTTTCTAACGGATTGGATAAATTGAATGAGTATGAAGCCGACACGGTTTTGATAGCTGGAATGGGTGGAGGATTGATTATTGACATTTTGGAGCGTGGAAAAGAAGTGTTAAAAGCAGTTAAGGAGCTTGTTTTATCACCACATTCAGAATGGAAGGATGTCCGAATATATCTTAATAGCAACGGTTATGAGATAATCAGAGAGGAAATGCTTATAGATGCGGATAAGTTCTATGTAATAATGAAGGCTGTCAAGGGAAATGTTTCGAAGAAAAATGACGTTCAATTGAAATATGGAACTATTTTGCTGGAAAGTAAAGATAAGGTATTGGAGGAATACCTGAATAAGGAGGCGGCTAAATATCATCAGATATTGGAAAATCTAAAGGATAATTCCACAGCAAAGGCCAATGAGCGCGTTAACGAAATAAAAAGGGAGCTTGCAGATGTAGAAGAGGCTCTTTTAATGATAAAATAAAAGGCTTTTTAGCTATGTAAAATACAAAAAGGAAGATGGTATAAATGGGAAAGATAAATATAAGTGTAAATGGTAAAACAGTAGAATTTCCAAAGGGTTCAACATTGCGAGATGTTGCGGCGGTTTATCAAAAGGATTATCCATATGATATTGTTCTTGCAACAGTCAATGGAAAGCTTAGCGAGTTATATAAGGAGATAACTGAAGGGAATGCTATAACATTTCTTACAACGGCGTCGCCATGCGGAAATGATGCTTATAGAAGAAGTGCGACGCTTCTTATGCTTAAGGCGTTTTACGACATTTGTGGTAGCCAGAATATTGAAAAAATTTCCGTACAGTATTCCCTTAGCAAGGGGTATTATTGTACATTTAGCGGTGAACAAAGGCTTACAAGAGAGTTGCTTATGAGTGTTAAGAAGCAAATGGATAATCTTGTAAAGCAGGACATTCCAATTGATAAGGAAACACATAGTACAAAGGAGGCAATTGAGCTGTTTCGTAAGCACGGAATGGAAGACAAGGTTAAGCTGTTTAATTTTAGACGCAGCTCCAGGGTGAATGTATATAGACTGAGCCATTTTGAGGATTATTTCTATGGATATATGGTGCCAAGCACAGGATATCTTAAGTATTTTGAATTATATCCGTATGATGAAGGCTTTGTGTTGCAGTTGCCTACAAAGGGTGCTCCGGATGAGGTACCTCCATTTAATCCTCAGCATAAGGTATTTAAGGTCCTGAAGGAATCTGCTATTTGGAGTAAGATGCTTGATGTGGATACTGTTGGTGCCTTGAATGAACAGATTGCAAAGGGGAATATTAATGACATTATGCTTATTCAGGAGGCTTTGCAGGAAAAGAAGATTGCAGAGATTGCAAATCAAATTGTAGAGCGAAAGAATGTAAAGTTTGTAATGATAGCAGGTCCTTCATCATCTGGCAAAACTTCATTTTCACACAGGCTTGCCATTCAGCTTAAGGTGTTGGGCTTAAAGCCTCATACTATCGGTGTGGATGATTATTTTGTCAATAGAGAGAATTCGCCAAGAGATGCAGAAGGAAATTATAATTATGAAATACTTGAAGCATTGGATGTTGAGCAGTTTAATAAGGATATGAATGCTCTTAATAATGGAGAAACAGTAAGTATGCCTACTTACAATTTTGTGACAGGAAAGCGCGAATATAAGGGAAATACATTAAAGATGAATGATGATGACATTCTTATAATCGAAGGTATTCATTGTCTTAATGATAAGCTTTCATATTCTCTTGATAAGAGCTTGAAATTCAAGATATACATAAGTGCGTTGACACAGCTTAATGTTGATGAACACAACAGAATTCCTACAACCGATGGCAGACTCATCAGGCGTATGGTTAGAGATGCCAGAACAAGAGGAACAAATGCAGAAGAGACACTTATGCGTTGGAAATCAGTTAGAAATGGTGAGGAAAATCATATATTCCCTTATCAGGAAGAGGCTGATGCAATGTTTAATTCGGCACTTATATATGAACTTAGCATTTTGAAGCAGTACGCAGAACCGTTATTGTTTGGAATACCAACTACCAGTCCATGTTATCTTGAAGCAATGAGACTTATTAAGTTTTTAGACTATTTCCTTGGAGTAAGTAGTGAGGAAGTGCCTAAGAATTCATTACTTAGAGAGTTTATTGGAGGAAGTTGTTTTAAGGTGTAATAAGCTTGACAATTTTTTGTGATAGTGATATATTCCCATCTTTGACAGTTGGAGAAGAACAAAACAGCCACAAAGCCTTTGGTTATAC
>CAYWDL010000264.1:0-3004 GCA_964457015.1 uncultured Roseburia sp.
GAAGAAACATATTCAGGACATACGGTTGTTAAAGCATACAACGGAGAAGAAAAGGCTGAAATGCTTTTTGATGAAATGAATAACAATTTGAGAGATAGTGGTTTCAAGGCTCAGTGTCTTTCAGGTATGATGATGCCACTTATGGGCTTTATAGGTAATTTTGGATACGTTGTTGTATGTATAGTGGGTGCAATGCTTACAATGAATGATAAGATTGGCTTCGAAGTAATTGTTGCTTTTATGATGTATGTAAGATATTTTACCCAGCCATTGTCGCAGATGGCACAGGCAGCACAATCATTGCAATCGGCGGCAGCGGCAGGAGAACGAGTATTTGAATTTCTTGAAGCAGAGGAGATGCCTGACGAAAGTGAAAAAAACACAACTATTACTAATGTTAATGGTGATATAGAATTCAAGCACGTAAAATTCGGTTACGAAGGTACGGATAAGATTATAATTCACGATTTTAACGCCAAGGCCAAAGCCGGACAAAAAATCGCCATTGTGGGTCCTACAGGCGCAGGAAAAACAACAATTATTAACTTACTTATGCGCTTTCATGAACTGATTGATGGAGAAATATGCATAGACGGTGTTCCTATAAGCCAATTAAAACGAGAAGACGTACATTCACAGTTTTGTATGGTGCTACAGGATACATGGTTATTTGAAGGAACAGTAAGGGAAAATCTTATATATTGCTCAGAAAATGATAATGAAGAGAAAATGAAAGAAGCCTGCAAAGCTGTTGGTTTAGACCATTTTATACGCTCATTGCCAAATGGTTATGATACTGTTTTGAATGATCAGATTAATTTATCTCAAGGTCAGAAGCAACAATTGACTATTGCAAGAGCAATGATTGCTGATAAGCCAATGCTAATTCTCGACGAAGCCACAAGCTCCGTGGATACAAGAACCGAATTAAAGATTCAGCAAGCAATGGATAAGCTTATGGAAAACAGAACCTCATTTGTTATAGCTCACAGACTGTCCACAATCAAAGATGCCGACCTGATTCTGGTTTTAAAGGATGGTGATGTCATAGAAAGTGGCAATCACGAAGAGTTACTTGCAAAAAAAGGATTTTATAGTGAATTGTATAATAGTCAGTTTGAACAATCAGCATAGGAGGTAAATGATGAAATATCGTTATATAGCAATAGAAAGAGAGTACGGTTCCGGTGGAACGCAGATAGGAAAGGAAGTTGCAAATAAGCTTGGTATCGCCTGTTGTACCACTGATATTTATGAAAAGGTTGGAACAGAATTAGGTTTGACAGCTGAGGAGGTTGCAAAACGAGAAGAGAGCACAACCAATAGTTTATTGTATTCATTAGCAATGCTTGCCGGAGCTCAAACCGGTAATGAAAATATATTATCCACGGAACAAAAAATACATCTTGTAATGCAAAAAGAAATTCAAGAGCTTGCAAACAAAGGACCTTGTGTTTTTGTAGGACATTGTGCCATGGAAGCCTTAAAGAAGAGAAATGATGTATTAAGAGTATTTATACGCGCAGACAACACTTCAAAAATATTGAGAATCTTCGATGAGTATGGTATTCCCAAGGACAGCGTTGAAAAGATTAAGGATAAGCATGATAGAAGAAGACGAAATACATTTCATTCATATACAGCAAAAAAATGGGAAGACCCGGCAAATTATGAATTGGTCATGGACAGTGGTAAATTAGGAATTGAAAAATGTGTTGAAATTCTGGTTGGACTTATGAATTAAGGAGAAAAATATGTTTGGGACGATTATTTGCAATAAAAAAGAATTATCGCAGGAGGAACAAAACAGATACGAGGCTGCATATTGTGGTCTGTGTAGAGCAATAAGGGATAAATACGGACAACTTGAACGAATGACATTAAACTATGATATGACGTTTTTGGCGTTAATGTTAAATGGTTTATACGAGGAGAGTAATGACCATATAGATATTCGCTGTCCGTTTCACCCCTTAAAGGAAAAATATGTTCTTAAGAATAAATACATTGATTATGCCGCAGATATGACCATTCTTTTAAGCTATTATAAGTGTGTGGATGATTGGAATGATGAAGCAAAAAGAACAAGCAAGCTGTTTGGCAGTCTATTAAATAAGAATATGGAAGATATTAATAAAAGATATCCAAGACAGGTTGAATGCGTAAGTAGTAATTTAAAAAAGATAACAGAGCTTGAAAAATCACCAAACAGTATTCCTGATGAGCTTGTAAATTATTCAGGTAAAATGTTATCAGAAATATTTGTATATGAAGAGGATTTCTGGAGCGATTCATTGCGAAGCTTTGGTTATGAATTAGGTCGATTTATTTATCTTTTGGATGCAGTAGTGGACTATGAAAAGGATATAAAAAAGAATAATTATAATCCATTGATATATATGAATAAGGCTCCAAAAGAGGTTGAACCCTTGCTGACTCAAGCCATCGGCAACGCAACCTACTATTTTGAAAAGCTGCCAATAATTCAAGACTCCGGAATAATGCGAAATGTCCTATATGGAGGAGTATGGCAGGCATTTTATAGAACCGTAAAAGGAAAGGAAAAAGAAGATGGTAAATGATCCATATAGTGTACTTGGAATATCCAAAGATGCAAGTAAAGAAGAAATAAAAAAGGCGTACAGAAAAAAAGCTAAGGAACATCATCCTGACCTGCATCCAAATGACCCAAGAGCGGCCGAAAAAATGAATGAAATAAACGAGGCCTATGATATGCTTACCAATCCGGAAAAGTATCAAAATCAGGCTCAAGGTAATTCTTATCAAAATTATTCAAATACCAATACTACTTATGGTGGTGGCAACTCAAACAGCAGTTACGGAACCGGTGATGGTTATTATGAATTCAATTTTGAAGAGATATTCGGATTTGGTTCAAGAGCCGAGCCTCTGCAAAAGCCGGTTAAAGAACCTTCTGACAGTCAATATATAAGAAACGTTGTAGATTATATCTGTGCCGGCAGCTATGAAAATGCAATTAAGA
>CAYWDL010000265.1:0-2981 GCA_964457015.1 uncultured Roseburia sp.
CAAAGGTGATAAAAATACTAAATTATCAACTTGCAATACCTTTACGTCTATGCTAAAATCCAAATAAGCATAATATTTCGGAATATCATTTATATTATTATTTAAAATCTATTTAATTTATTTAAGGAAATCTATGCTGAAACAATCAATATTTTAAACAGCAGGAGATTTCAGAATGTAAATACTCCTGCAAATAGTGTATATTTAAGGAGGATTTATATGGTGAAAAATTATGATGAAAAAGAACTATTGGCCAGAATACCGGAGGATATGATATATGAAAATCAGACTATCAAGAATGATTTCATATTTGGTAAGGTTATGCAGGATAAGGGATTGTGTATTGAGCTGCTGGAACTGCTTACGGGTAACGAGATTGGTGGTGATATAACTATCAATGCTCAGAAGTCAATTAAGGTAACAAATGACAGCAAGGGTGTCAGGTATGATGTGTATGTAGAGGATTCTAAAAACACAGTATATGATGCAGAAATGCAGAATAAGAATGTGGATATGCCAAGGAGAACAAGATATTATTCTGGTATGGTAGATTTGAATTTGCTTGAAAGTGGAGGAGAATACAAAGATTTAAAGAACTGTTATATACTGTTTATATGTACCTTTGACCCGTTTGGTAAGGATTTGTGTTGTTATGAGTTTGAGAATTATAGTATTAGGGACGAACATTTTGCATTAGAAGATGGACGAAAAATTCTTTTATTTAATACAAAAGGAAGTCGTGTTAATGTGCCATCAAAGGTAAAAGAGTTTTTTGATTATATAGAAACAAAAAGATCTACAAATGATTTTACGGATAAGTTAGATGTGGCTGTTAAGAAAGCGAGGCAGAACAAGGAATGGAGGCTGGAATATATGAAAACATTACTTCATGATATGGATGTTAGGATAGAAGGTAGGATAGAAGGTAGGATAGAACTTCTTGTGACGCAGATTATTAAAAAGCTGCAAAAAGGCAAATCAGTTAATGAAATTGCTGAGGAATTAGAGGAAAGTATTGATTATATACAAAAGATATGCGATATTGCAGTAAGAGAGGATATAAGCTGTGATGTAGATAAAATATTGAAAGAAATGCTTGAAAATAAGGATTAACAGAAACGAGGATTATCATGAAAACAACAGACACTTTAATGAATTTCATACAGGAAGCAACCTGCTCATTCACTACAGCAGAGGCAGTAATGAATGAGTTAAAATTAAACAATTTTATTGAACTTAATATGTGCGAATCATGGGAAGATATAAAGCCAGGCAAGTATTTTATAAATATGCATTATTCCTCTGTGATTGCATTTACAGTTGGACAAGGCGTATTAGATAAAAATATACCCAAAGACAATCTTCTTCGAATTGCAGCCTGCCACACTGACAGTCCTGCATTATACATAAAGCCAAATGCAGAAATGACCACAGATAATTACGGCAAGCTTAATGTGGATATATACGGTGGTCCGATTCTTAATACATGGCTTGACAGACCGTTGTCAATTAGCGGACGTATCTCGTATAAGAGTGAAGATGCTTTCAAGCCAAATGTGAAGATTGTGGATTTTAAGGAAAATATTTGTACTGTACCAAATATGGCGATTCATATTAACAGAGAGGTAAATAAAGGCTTTGAGCTAAACAGACAAAACGATATGGCGCCTGTTTGTGCGATTTTGTCAGAGGAATTATCAAAGGATGATTTCTTTATGAATTTATTGGAAGAAAAGTCAGGAGTATCAAAGGAAGATATACTTGACTATGAATTATATGTTTATAATAACGATAAGCCGGAATATGTGGGTATAAACAAGGAATTTATATCGGCACCAAGAATTGATAATATCACATCTGTTAAGGCTTGCTTGGAGGCGATTAAAGGGGATGTGAGAAATACAGGTGTAAATGTCTGTGTATTTTATGATAATGAGGAAATCGGCAGCCAGACTAAGCAGGGGGCTGATTCGACCTATGTATCAATGGTTTTGGAAAAGCTTTTTGCAGCATTATCATATACAAGGGAAGAGTTTATTAGTATTATAACTAATGGATTTTACTTGTCGCTGGATGTGGCCCATGGGCATCATCCGAATCATCCGGAAAAGTCGGACCCTACCAATGAAAATATGTTAGGGGATGGGATTGTGATTAAGCGTTCTGCAAAACAGTCCTATAGCACAGACAGTATTGCAATAGGGATTATTGAGCAGATTTGTAAGAATGCTGATGTAAAATACCAGAAGTATTCCTGCCGCTCAGACGGAACAACGGGAAGTACCCTGGGAACCATTGCAAATAAATACCTGCCAATGTATTGTGTGGATGTTGGTGTGCCAATTCTTGCAATGCATTCAGCAAGGGAGCTTATGGCAGCGGAGGACCAGAAGAGTTTGGAAGGATTTGTAAAAGAATATTTTAGATAAAAATGTTTTGATATGATATAATTTAGCTTGTTATTAATATGAAAAGTTATGGAGAAGCATATTGCTTCGGAATGGAGGATAAAATGGCAGTAGTTAGACCATTTAGTTGTGTGAGACCAAGAGAAGATTTAGCAGGTAGAGTAGCTGCTTTACCATATGATGTTTACAACAGAAAAGAAGCATGCGAGGTGGTTGCCAAGGAAGAGCTATCATTTCTTAAAATTGACAGAGCAGAAACACAGTTCGATGATAGTGTTGATACATATGATAAATGTGTGTATGCCAAGGCCAAGGAGCTGTTGGAGGGCATGATTGCAGATGGAACATTTATCACGGACGAAGATAAGTGTTACTATATTTATGAATTGACAATGGACGGCAGAACGCAGACAGGACTTGTTGCCTGTGCATCAATTGACGATTACCAGAATAATGTTATTATGAAGCATGAGAATACAAGAGCGGACAAAGAAATTGACAGAATTACACATGTTGATACCTGTGATGCTCAGACTGGTCCTATATTTCTTGCTTATAGGGCAAATGAAGTGG
>CAYWDL010000266.1:0-2976 GCA_964457015.1 uncultured Roseburia sp.
AACGGAAAACATGAGAAATTAAGAGGACTCGACTCTGCTATTGATAAAATCCGTGACAAATACGGTGATAAATCAATAATGCGCGCTTCCTTAGTTAATGCTGATGTAAAAGCAAAAAACAAGTATAAAAATCAGTAAAAACAAAAGAACGTAGCTGTACTTAAACTACGTTCTTTGTTCTTCTGATTATCTCCAAAATGCCGACTCTGTATTGATATATTCCTTTGCTTCATCATATCCTTTTTCACAAATGTAAGTATACCAGTCACTTCCTCCATTTATATATTCTTCTTCTATTATAGAGAAAAATCCAGACTGATGTCCAGAGTTATAATACTCTCCACTTTGAATATCTTTATTTTTTTTCAAAACCTCCTCTAATACTTTTGACTTCATATCGTCAGTCATAATAGAAAACGCATGGTTACTTCCAAGTACTATTTCATCAAATTGTAGTATCTTCAGTTCCAAAGCAGCTTCATCACTATATTCAGTTCCTTTCACATACTCTCTATTACAATAATCTTCAAACAACACTTCTGTCATATCACTTCTTCTGACCAATTCATTAGTTGCCTGATTTCTAACAACGGAATTTTTCACATAATCAGAGGCATTGTTAAATAAACCTGTTAAAGTTACATTTGTCGAAAACCATCCATCGCATACCACTTTAAACAAATCCTCTGTCGATGCTTTTTCAAGCACTTTCTCAGGCATATATATGCTTGCCATTATATTGCCAACACCTGTCATAAGTTCTTTATTATTTGCATAAGGATGCAAGAGTTTTCCATCCTTGTCCATCCAATCTTCAGCTGTATAATAAGGTTCTAAACCATATGCACTTTCAAGAACATTTTCAAAATCACCATAAATAATGGACTCAACTTCTAATCTCGTCACTTCAATTACCTGTTCTTCGGCTTTTTTTGAAACTTTCTGTGTTATTTCTACATCATCATGTGTAGCACATGCTGCAAATGACATAACTACCATTACAATCAATAATATTATTTTTAGCTTTACTCTCATAAGCACACCTCTCTATCTCTCCGCACTATAACTATAAATCGATTGTACATTATAGTTTTCACTAAAGTCAAGAAAAAAATGGCCCGAGATAAATCTCAAGCCATTTTATAATCAAACTCTATAACAGAACTACTATAAACTGTGACACTAGCACAACAATAACCAGCGCGACAGGATATGTAGATGCATAAGCTGAAGCAACATCAGCTGTACCTGCAACATTGATGAGTGTACCAAGAGCCGGTGTACTTGTCATACCACCTGTAAGTGAGCCTAAGTTGTTGAGTAAGCTTAACTTTAAGATGTAACGGGCAACAAGGTAACCAACAATCATTGGAACTACTGTCATAATGATGCCATATACAAAGAGCATAACTCCTTCTTCCTTAAGAATGCTTACGAAGCCTGCACCACCGTCAACACCTGCTTCAACAAGGAAAAGCACAAGACCAAGCTCTGTGAAGATACCATTTATTTCCTTCTTTAATGTGATGTTGAACTTGCCGATATGTCCAAAGTGTCCAAAAATTAAACTCATAATAAGTGGACCACCTGTACTACCAAGTGAGAATGATGCACCACCTGGAAGCGGTATTGAAATTGAACCTAATGCTAAACCTAAAATTACAGCAAGAGCAAAGCCTGTTAAACCATATTCATCAAATTCGAATAACTTAATGTCTTTCTTTTCCTTAGCTCCATCATTTGATACCATAATTAACTTTCTTTCTTCTTCCATATTAGCCTTTAATAATCTAGGTATAATCTGAACGAATAATACGATACCAATAACACCGAATGGATAAGCTACACCATGTCCTACTGAAACCTGTTCAACTAAAGCTGTTGAAATAGCTTCTTCTGTTGTTACAGCCTTTTCATCCTTTGCTGTAGCTTCATTCTTTGAAAGTAAAATACATTCATATGTATCAGCCTTAAGAGTACAACCATGTTCCTCTTTAACAAGCTTATTTAAATCCTTTACTTCAGCATCTGATACTTCGCCATCAGCGAGAGCTTCATCAATTGCTGCTTCTAATTTATCTGAAACTTTAACTTCTTTTTCAGAAACTGCTTCCTTAGCTGCTGAGAAGCCTGGTGTTGTTGTAAGAGCACCTGAAAGAATACCAACCTGTAAGCCTGAGTTTGTACCTGAAACAAGGATACATCCCACACATGCCAACGCTCCTGACATAATTACAAGGAAACCTAATAATACATAAGATTTCGCATTCTTAACTAAGTTCTTGAAGAATGTTGGGCCTGCCTTAAAGCCTACTGAAGATACAAATAAAATCAATCCAAGTGTACCTACAAATGAAGGAACCTCAACTGAGTACCATGCGTCCGGAGCCTCTCCTGCAAAATGTCCATATACAAGTGCAACAAGGAAAACATCTGCTGTACCTAATGTAACACCTTTAACACCTATACTACCTACCAAGTAGCCAACTGCTATAATTGCAAATATAACTACAAACAACATAACTTTAGCAATATTAAAGTCCATTTTCTTTTCTCCTTTTTTGCTTTTTTAAACCTTTGCAATAATACACCTTTTGTCGTGCTTTGTCAATAAAAGAGAATGTTTTTTATTCAATTCAATTTGTATTCTTTACTGTTTCTTTGCTGTCTCTGCTGAAATATTACTATTATATTCTATAATTTTAAATACCATGTTATCTTTTGGGTCACGATATTTATAAAAAAGTAACTGTGACCCAAATTCTAACGAATTTTAGGTCACAGAATATCAATTTCACACTCCATGACCCAAAATACTCATTTTATATATTTTTTTCATCGTTTTATATATACATTTTGGGTCAAATAACTTATCTCTAAGTCATTTGACCCAAATCTCCAAACAACATTCACAAATAGAATTAGTTCAATCTCTTAACGCCTTCTGGTCTGTAATCTGGTAATAACTTTGGAGAT
>CAYWDL010000267.1:0-2974 GCA_964457015.1 uncultured Roseburia sp.
GATTCTTGGCAGATAGATTTATATTTGAGATTACTCCTCAGCTTATATTTGATGCAGTGATATTAGCTATAAACATACTTGTAATGTGTGTGCTCTTATCATATTTGTTGTTTAATCCTGTGAGAAAGGTCTTACAAAAGAGACAGGAGCGAATTACAAACGAAAGAGAAGAAGCTAAAAAGAATAAAGATGATGCCATCAGTATGAAGGCTGAGTATGAAGAAAAGCTTAAGAATGTAGAAAAAGAGGCAGAAGCTATTCTTAGCGAAGCTAGAAAGAAGGGTCTTTCTAACCAGGAAAGAATCATCAACGAAGCTAAGGAAGAAGCGGCAAAAATCGTTGAATTTGCTAAACAGGAAGCTGAACTTGAAAAGAAAAAGGTTGCCGATGAGGTTAAGCAGGAGATTATTAAGGTTGCAACAATCATGGCAAATAAAGTGGTTTCAGCTAACATAGACGAAAAGGTACAGGAAGAACTTATTAATGATACATTGAGAGAGATAGGTGATTCAACATGGCTAAGCTAGTACAGAAAACATATGCGGATGCATTGTTTAAATTAGCAGTTGAAACAAATCAGATTGATGTGTTTTTTGAAGAAAGTAAGGCTATAAGACAGATACTTGGTGAGAATGAGGACTTAATTAAGCTTCTTTGTCATCCGAAGATTAAAACTGATGAAAAGGTATCTGTTATAGAGAATGTTTTCAAAGGTCGCATTAGCGATGATATGACAGGCTTCCTTGTACTTTCCGTTGAGAAAGAACGTCATAATGAGCTGATTGACATTTTGGATGTGTTTGTTGACATGGTAAAGGAACATAAGCATATCGGTGTTGCTTTTGTTACAACAGCTATAGAATTAGACGATGCGCGTAAACGCGAGGTAGAAAAGAAACTTATCGATACGACTAATTATGTGCAGTTTGAGATGCACTACAATGTTGATAAAGAGATTATTGGCGGAATGATTATTCGTATTGGCGACAGAGTTGTAGATAGCAGTATTAAATCCAAGATTGAGAATATGTCGAAGGAATTATACAATATACAGCTTGCTTAATAAAACGTAAAGAAGGTGGGTTAAATCTATGAATTTAAGACCTGAAGAGATTAGTTCAGTAATTAAAGAACAGATAAAAAATTATTCGACTCGCCTGGAAGTATCGGATGTTGGTACAGTTATTCAGGTTGCCGATGGTATTGCCAGAGTTCATGGTCTGGAAAATGCTATGCAGGGCGAACTTTTAGAATTCCCAGGTGAAGTTTATGGTATGGTGCTTAACCTTGAAGAGGATAATGTTGGTGCCGTACTTTTAGGTGATTCAAAGAATGTTAACGAGGGTGACCTTGTTAAGACAACAGGACGTGTAGTAGAGGTTCCTGTTGGTGATGGTATGATTGGACGTGTTGTTAATCCATTGGGTCAGCCGATTGATGGCAAGGGACCAATCGCAGCAACCGCCTATCGTCAGATTGAAAGAGTTGCATCAGGTGTTATCGCCAGAAAGTCAGTTGATACACCATTGCAGACTGGTATTAAGGCTATTGATGCCATGGTGCCAATCGGTAGAGGACAGAGAGAGTTAATCATCGGTGACAGACAGACCGGTAAGACAGCCATTGCCATTGATACCATCATTAACCAGAAGGGTCAGAATGTACTTTGTATCTATGTTGCAATCGGACAGAAGGCATCAACTATCGCATCGATTGTTAAAACATTGGAAGAAAATGGCGCAATGGCATACACAACTGTTGTAGCTTCAACAGCCAGCGACCTTGCACCATTACAGTATATAGCTCCTTATTCAGGATGTGCTATTGGTGAAGAATGGATGGAGCAGGGCAAGGATGTTCTTGTTATCTATGATGACTTGAGTAAGCACGCTACTGCATACCGTACACTTTCATTATTACTTCGTCGTCCACCAGGACGTGAAGCTTACCCGGGTGATGTTTTCTATCTTCATTCAAGACTTTTGGAGAGAGCGGCAAGACTTTCAGATGAGCTTGGTGGAGGTTCGCTTACAGCATTACCTATTATTGAAACACAGGCAGGCGATGTTTCAGCATATATCCCAACAAATGTAATTTCTATTACAGATGGACAGATATATCTTGAATCAGAAATGTTTAATGCCGGTTTCAGACCGGCTGTTAACGCAGGTCTTTCAGTATCAAGAGTTGGTGGTGCTGCACAGATTAAGGCAATTAAGAAGCTTGCAGCTCCTATTCGTGTTGAGCTTGCGCAGTATAGAGAACTTGCAGCATTTGCACAGTTTGGTTCCGAATTGGATGCAGATACAAAAGAAAAGTTAGAGCAGGGTGTTCGTATCAAGGAAGTGTTAAAGCAGCCTCAGTACAAGCCAATGCCGGTTGAGTATCAGGTAATTATCATTTATGCGGCAACAAAGAAGTTCCTTCTTGACCTTCCGGTAAATGAAATCCTTGATTTCCAGGCAAAGCTTTTCGAATATATTGACACAAAATATCCTGAAATTCCTGAAAGCATCAGAACTACAAAGGAGCTTTCAGATGAAATGGAAGAAAAACTTGTAAAGGCTATTAATGAAGTTAAAGCGTTATAGAATATAACGAGATTGGAGTAAATTATGGCGTCAATGAGAGATATTCAAAGACGAAAGGTAAGTGTCCAGAGTACAGGACAGATTACTAAAGCCATGAAACTGGTATCAACTGTAAAGCTTCAGAAAGCCAGACAAAGAGTAGAGAATACAAAACCGTATTTCAATGAAATGTATGAGGCAGTTACTTCTATTCTGGCTCGTTCGGGAAATGTGCAGCATAAGTACTTAAAGTCGTATGAGGATAAGAAAAAAGCAGTTATCGTGATATCGTCTAACAGAGGTCTTGCAGGCGGTTACAATTCAAATATTGTAAAGCTTTTGACTACTAACGAGGAGTTTTCCAGGGACAAGGTAGTTGTCTACAATGTTGGTAGAAAGGGCAG
>CAYWDL010000268.1:0-2964 GCA_964457015.1 uncultured Roseburia sp.
GCTTTACAATATCTCCTATGCTATTATCATATCCATCGGAAGCAGTCTCGCTTCCCATATACATTCAAAAGATAAATCTTTCATCCGGCGATTCGCCACCACTTTCAACACCACCACTCAAATATTGAAATCATATAAGACAACATTTAGTAACTGTTAACAATTCTTTATTCATATCAGAAAGGACACTATTCTTATGCCAGAAAACAAAAAGCAAACCGGCAAACTCTGGTACAAACTTACCAATGATTATCTGTTTCATATCGTTTTTCAGCGTAACAAGAAAATATTGCGAGGCTTAGTCCAAAGTCTTCTCAACCTAAAAGACGAAGAAATAATCGATATTGTCTTAGAAAATCCCATTACGCCGGGTGAAACAGTAAATGACAAAACCATCGTTCTTGACCTCTTCATTACCCTCAATAACAATAAGAAAATCAATATCGAAATGCAGATTCTTAATGAAGGCGACTGGACAGAACGCTCTCTTATCTACCTTTGCCGTGCTTTTGATAACCTATCAGAAGGCCAGTCTTATACCGATGTCATGCCCACCATACATATCGGTATTCTTGACTATACACTTTTCCCTGAATATCCAGAATTCTATGCCCGCTATGCAATCAAAAATATCATAAATAATAATATTTATAGTGACAAATTCTTTATAAATGTGCTAGACTTAAATCATCTGGAACTTGCCACTGAAGAAGACATTGCTTGTGGACTTCAGTACTGGGCCAGACTGTTTAAAGCCGAAACATGGGAGGAGCTGCATATGTTATCATCTGAATACGAAGTTTTCGAAGATATCGTGGATACTGTCGAACAAGCACTGGCTGACAAAAAAATCCGTATGGAATGCGAAGCCAGAGAACGCTATGAACGTGACCGCATTTCCCTTTATGATTCCGGACGCAAAGAAGCAATAATCAAATTTATTAAAATCCTCAAAAAGAATAACCTTTCCAAAGATACTGTCATTACTGATTTAATGGAAGCATTGGAAATATCAAAAGATAAAGCTACAGTCCTTGTCAATGAACATTGGAAATAATCACTTATATCACAATCCCCTGCCACATGGCAGGGGATTCATTTTCCACTATGTACTTGTCCTACACTTGGGTATAACCAAATTCCAAAACATCCGCAATCCTCTTACTCTCCCAATTTCGTCAAAATGCCCTATTGATTCCCAATATCTTCCATACTATTATCATGTCTATCGGAAGCTTTCTCGCTTCCTGTATACATTACATAAGACAAATCAAAATTGGCGTTTCGCCAAATATTTCATTAATCACAAATCTATACTGCAAGAGCAGAGAAAGCGAGGTATCTATGCCAACAAACAATGTAACTGTTAATAACAAAAACAAGGATCTTTTATTCCGTTTCATTTTTGGAGCTGAAGAGAATAAGTTCTACCTCTTGTCACTATATAATGCCATTAATAACACGAACTATACGAACACTGATGACATTGAGATTAACACAATATCCGATGTAATCTACATACGTGTAAAAAATGATGTATCTTTTATACTCTACTCTGATATGAGTCTCTATGAACACCAAAGTACTTTTAATCCAAATATGCCCCTCAGAGGAATGATATACTTCTCCAACCTGTACTCACAATTTATTTCCGAACATTGTAAAAATATCTACGGCAAAACCCTTGTAAAAATTCCCACTCCACGATATATTGTATTTTATAACGGTAATGATAGTTATCCCGACAAGTTAGAATTAAAGCTATCCGATGCTTTTGAAACACCTGATACTTCCGGTCAGTTTGAATGGACAGCCACCATGCTAAATATCAATCAAGGGCACAACTTGGAAATCATGGACAAATGTCAGGCTCTGTTTCAATACTCTGATTTCAATGCAAAGATAAAAGAATATAAACAGAGTATGCCGATTGAAGATGCAGTCAACAAAGCAGTGGATTATGCGATAGCTAATAACTATCTGGACGGATTTTTCAAAAAACACAAGGAGGGCATTATGAATTCTTGTCTAACTGAATTTAACGAAGAAGTTTTTCGCAAGGGAATCCATGAGGAAGGCTATAATGATGGTTTTTCCGATGGCTTCAACGAAGCAATGATCACATTCATTCATAATCTGCAGAACAGTGACACCAAAGAAACGGTTATTGCACAGCTGATGAAATGTTTTAATTTATCCATGTCCTCTGCCACCACTCTGGTTAATGAACATTGGGTTCCTTGACTACACGCTGTTCCCAGATTTTCCGGAATTCCATGCCATTTACAAAATGCAGAATATAAGAAATCACAATAATTATACTGACAAATTTATACTACATGTGATAGAATTAAATAGTATTCATTTGGCAACGAAAGAAGACCACGACTACGGAATCGATAAATGGGCTTCTTTCTTCAAGGCAAAAACATGGGAGGATATTCGTATGCTTGTAAAACAGAATCCAACTTTACTTTCTGCAGCCGAAACTCTATACCAACTTAATATGAATGACCAGCTCCGTGAGACCTGTGAGCGTTTTATCAAGGCAGAAGCCCGCATACATGGTTATGAAAATAAAATAGCAGACCAAGATTCCACAATCGCTGAACTTAATCAAACCAACGCTAAACTTGTCGCTGAGAATGCTGATAAAGACGCCAAAATTGCTGAACTCATGGCACGCTTAGAGTCACATAGAAATTCAGATAAATAACAAACCTTATCTACTACAATGCCCTGCCGCATGGTAGGGTATTCATTTTCCACTATATACTTACCTAATTCCCATATCTTGGAATATAAACCGGAATTCTTCCTCAGTCCTAATAAAAACAGAATTGATTTACTTATTATAAAAAAACTGACTGATGAACACATTCCTGTATCAATCGCCAACATATTTAAACAATTTAACCTCTTTGAATTCAAAGGATTTCACTCTACTCTTACGACAGACGCCTA
>CAYWDL010000269.1:0-2951 GCA_964457015.1 uncultured Roseburia sp.
TGATAGCACCACCATATAACAGAAACTTTTCTGTCAAAGTTGTCTTACCTGCATCGGGATGGGAAATAATCGCAAAGGTTCTTCTTCTTTTTATTTCTTCTTGTATATTTGACATATTAATATTCCTACACTTTCTTTTAATCATATTTGCTCAGCAAATACATATTTTAACTGAGAAATGACATTTTGTAAATACAAAGAATTCCATTTCATAAAGTATTTTCTTATACCAATCATCAATTGGGTCAAACACAAATGTGTAACTTACATTTGACACATTTAAATACGATGAGTTGATTATGAATTGATAAAAAGACAAGCTTTGGGTCAAGTAGTGGAAGGAACTAATTCTGTGACCCAAAATTCGATGGAATTTGGGTCACGCTTGCTTTTCATAAAGTTGTATGACCCAAAACGAAGAATATCAAGCTAGACATGAAGAAAATAATTAAAAAATTGGGTCATTAGTTGATTTTATGACAGTATGTGACCCAAATACCTAAAAGTAATCGGGTCAATTTGTCAGTTTTTTAAAATATTAAATTAATTATTGGCAAACCCGGCCATGCAAAACGCATTTGGTCCGCCATGAGTTGTAATTACCCCTCCAGCTTTTATCCAATTAATCTTTTTAAAGCCTAATTCTTTGACAGTTTCTATGGCATCCGCTTTCAAATCATCAGAAAATCCCGTGCTGCTTTCTAACCATATTTCTTCACCACCAAGACTGTATTCCTTACAAAAATCTAAAATAAGGCTTTTGACAACCTTTTTCATCTTTCCGCGATACTTCTTCGTTGCCTTCAAATACCCGTCAATAACTTCAATCCTTGGATGAATACCCAGTATATTTCCGCAAAGAGCAGCGGCGTTGCTCACACGTCCACCAGCTCGTAAATAATCAAGATTACTTGGAATAAAGCACATTTTCAAAGAGCCAATAATTCTATATGCCGCATTTTCCACCTCTTCCACCGTCCAATCAGGATGTTCTTCCAGTTCTTTAGCCAATCTTATCACAACTGCACACTGTCCTACAGTTACCTGTTTCGTATCAATAAATGAAATATTTTCATATTCTTCTGCTGCTAACTTGGCACTTTGAAACGAACAAGTTGTCACCGCTGAATAAGCCATATAAACAATATGACATTCCGGATATTTTGAATAAATCTCCTCAAACACCTTAATGAAATCAGCAGGATTGCATCCACTTGTTTTAGGAAGCTTTCCTGTTTTTTCATAATATGTGCATACATCCTCCGGTAAAAATGTCCTGTCATCCTTTGTTTCATCTCCAAAGGTAGCATGCATAGGCACAAGATAAATCCCATATTTATCAGCTAACTCCTGTGGAATGTCAGAACCGGTTTCTGCTACAATAATATATTTTTTCATTATTCCCCTCCATCTATGTTTCTTTTTTCATAATTCTTCCACACTTATGTAAATTCTAAAATAAATTTATGAAAAAATATACATCCATAGAAGCTGGGAGTAATCAATTACATTTTTTATTCATTTTAATTCAAACTCACTCTCTATAAAACTCCGCTATCATTTATGGAAAAGGTTAATTTATCCATATCCATTGTCACCTTAGCACCATATGGTAAAATACACATCGGTGATGTGTGACCAAAATTCAATCCATACATAATCGGTAATTGCTCCAAGCCATATTTATATGAAACAATACTTCGTATAACCTCTGCTACCGGTTCAAAATCCACATTACTCATTATTTTCCCGATGACAATTCCACTCAACACCTGCAAATACCCATTACTTCCAAGCCAATCAAAAAACTTACTTATATATTCTTTGGTCGCAAATTCCGGTATTTCTTCAAAGAAAAATATCTTATCTTCAAAATCCGTTTTACAAAGCTTTATTAAGCTTACGCTGCCATACTCAGCCATTCCACTATGACCACCAAATAATCTGCCACTAACCTTACCTTTCCCCTGAAGCTTCATATAACCTGTATTTTCGGTATAATTTCTCAAATAATGCTTGTTTGTGTGATTATATGGTTCATTTGACCATTCCCTTGATGGTGGTATTCTTCCGATTACAGAATCATCAAAAAACGTCTTTTCAAACCAATATTTACTATACGGATGCCACTGATGTCCATCTGCAATTGTAGTCAGCAAATTATCCCCATAAAACGTAGTCAATCCTGCCTGATAACAGTACAAATGCAACGTCATAACATCTGAATAACCACAGAAAATTTTAGGATTATTTGTGATGGTCTGCTTCGATAAAAATGGTAATAATCTCTCTGAATCATTACCACCAATATTTGCAATTATCCCCTTTATTTGCTTATTCTCAAATGCCCACATCAAATCCTCAGCTCTGGCTTTTGGATTATCTCGAAGATAGCTTGTTCCACGCATGGAATTAGGTGCCGAAACAACATTAATTCCCAGCTCCTCTAACCGTCTTACTCCAAGCTCATACTTCCATCTTACCCTGCTGCTACCTGCACATCCCCAAGACGGACTAATGGTAGCTATGGTATCTCCTTTATTCAGTTTTTTAGGTTTGATTAGGTTTTTCATTGTTATTTTCCTTTGAATACTCTTCACATAACAGTTCTAACGCTTTGTAATCTAGCGCAGTTTTTACATATCCAGCTGTCATATCATTGTTTATCTTTTGCTTATATATCAGTTTTGCATTATTTATTATTTTTTTCTTATTCTCAATGTTGCCTTTAACTCAACCACACCTTTGCTGTTCGTTACAACAACCCTTATAATTGGAATTATACTCTTTTTTATAATCCTTTCTTCTCCCACATTTTGATAATCGGAAGCTTTCGGTGATGACATTGGAATGTGTGCTTTACGTCTATTAATAATAGAAATTACATTTTAGACGTAGTTTTCCATTATTTCTTCACTACATTTTTCATCTTTTACGTCCAATATGATAAT
>CAYWDL010000270.1:0-2925 GCA_964457015.1 uncultured Roseburia sp.
ATAAAAAAAGATAATTATATATATAGATACAAGAAATGGAGCGATATTTATGAGTAAAATACTTGTAGTCGATGATGAGGACAAGATAAGATTTATCATTAAAAAATATGGTGAATTTGAAGGCCACGAGATTAAAGAAGCAAGTGATGGCTTGGAAGCTATCAAAATGTGCGAACAGGAAGAATTTGATTTGATAATTCTGGATGTTATGATGCCGGAGCTTGACGGATTTTCAACATGCAAGGTCATAAAGTCAAAGAAGGATATACCTATAATAATGCTTTCGGCCAGGGGCGAGGAGTATGACAGAATTCATGGATTTGAGTCAGGAGTGGATGACTATGTTGTTAAACCATTTTCGCCTAAAGAGCTTATGATGAGAGCTAATGTAGTAATTTCAAGACATAAGAAGGGAACAGCCGAAGAAACCCAGCATGATGTATTTGAGAAGGAAGGCTTGAAAATAGATTTTACAAGCAGAATGGTTACAGTCGACGGTAAGACTGTTGATATGACACCAAAGGAGTACGATTTATTATTCTTCTTTGTAAAGAATAAGGGCATTGCTCTTACAAGAGAAAAGCTTATTAATGAAGTTTGGGGATATGACTATTACGGTGATGACAGAACTCTTGATACGCATATTAAGCTTCTTAGAAGCAGCCTTGGTGAGTACAGAAAGTTTCTTGTGACACTTCGAGGAATGGGGTATCGATTTGAAGCATAAAATAAAGATTAAATGGAAAATATTCTTATATATGCTTGGCTTTACGGGAATTCTTATAACATTGCTGTGGGTATTACAGACGGTATACCTTGAAGATTTTTACAAGCTGGTAAAGATGAATGAGGTTGATAATGCCATAGAAAATGTTTCTTCTGTTATAGATGATGAAGAGATAGAGGCTGCTGTTGAGGCTGTTAGTACTAATTATGATATGTATATTGCCATTGTTAAACCTAATGGCATAGTCACAACATATTCTGGTGAGGAAGCTGAGAATTATATAAGTTTCATAAGTATTGCAAAAAGAGAAGAGCTTTTTAGTAAAGCGAAGGCTGAGGATAATGAATATACAGTCAGAGACTTTATTGAGACCTTTGAAGAGGTTGGAAATATGTCTAATGATATGTGGAAGAATATTCCTGAGGAGCTTAAGGATATTCATTATGAAGACCGGTTTAAGAAACCGGAAAATGGTTATAATTCCATGCCAAATATGCCTGTACAGATAGAAACCTCAAGTGTATTAAAGATTAAAATAGTAGAAAATGCCAGTGGTGAAGAGGTTGGTATATTTGCATACAGTACAATTTCACCGGTTGGAGCAACTGTGCAGACTTTGCGCATACAGCTCGTGTGTATGTCTGTTATAATGATAGTATTAGCTTTTGCTCTTGCACTTTTTATTTCATGGAGCGTATCAAAACCTATAGTTGATATTAATTCCACAGCCAAAGAGATGGCTAAGGGCGATTATGAGGTTAATTATGTAGGGAATGGTTATCTTGAGGTTGCAGAATTGGCGGAGACTCTTAACAATACCGCTATTGAGCTCGGTAAGGCGGAAACCCTGCAGAGGGAGCTTGTAGCAAATGTTTCTCACGATTTGAGAACGCCGTTAACGATGATTACAGCATATTCTGAGGTTATGAGGGATATTCCCGGAGAAAACACACCGGAGAATAATCAGGTCATTATAGATGAAGCGAGAAGGTTGTCCCTTCTGGTAAATGATTTGCTTGATATTTCCAAGCTTCAGGCCGGTGTTATTGAATATGATATGAAGGAATATAATCTTACAGCCAGTATTCAGTCAGCTGTCGAAAGAATACAAAAGCTTGTTGAAAAGGAAGGCTATAAGATTAAGTTTGAACATAATGCTGAAGTGTTTGTAAATGCAGATGAATATAAGATTTATCAGGTTATTTACAATCTCATAAATAATGCAATTAATTATGCAGGTGATGATAAGTCAATTACAGTTGCGCAGATATGTGCAGGAAGTATTGTAAGAATTGAGGTTATTGACCGGGGTAAAGGAATTGCAAAAGAAGAATTGCATAATGTCTGGGATAGATATTATAAGGTTGATAAGAATCATAAGCGTGCCTTATCGGGTACGGGCTTGGGTTTATCCATTGTAAAGAATATTTTGTCCGGACATAATGCTAAATATGGTGTTTCGAGTAAAGAGGATGAAGGAAGTACCTTCTGGTTTGAACTCAAGACACTTAAAGGAGGTGCAGATAAAGTATGCCAATAGAGGTGTTTAGCAGATACGAAAAAAAGTATATTGTTACAAGAGAGCAGATGGAATGGCTGCGAGAACAGATATCTGAGTATATGTATGCAGATAAGCATAATCAAAATGGCAAAATGTACAACATTGCTAATATTTATTATGATACTCCCGAGGATTTGCTTATAGGACGTTCCATAGAAAAACCTAAATATAAGGAAAAGCTCAGACTTAGAAGCTATGGTGTGCCAGAGCTTGATGATAAGGTCTTTTTGGAAATTAAGAAAAAGTATAAGGGCCTGGTTAACAAGCGAAGAACCACATTAAAGCTTAGGGATGCGTATAAGCTGGTTGATAATGGAGTTGTACCGGGAGAAACAGAATATGTGAATAAGCAGGTATTGAATGAAATCATTTTTTTACTGCAAAGGTATGATTTGTCGCCGAAAGTATACATTGCTTATGACAGGTATGCATATTTTTCAAAGACGGACAATGATTTTAGATTGACCTTTGATACCAATATTAAGACAAGAAGAAAGGACCTTCGTCTGGAGGCAGGCGGTTATGGAGAACTGCTGATGGGTGAGGATTTCTGGCTAATGGAAGTAAAAAGCCTATACAGCTTCCCACTATGGTTTGTGAAGCTTTTGTCAGATAGTGGTATCTATTCACAGTCATT
>CAYWDL010000271.1:0-2919 GCA_964457015.1 uncultured Roseburia sp.
GCTGACATTGCCAAGAATGCAGAGGTGAAGGAGATGTGGCTTACGCATTACAGCCCTTCGTTGATTAGGGCAGAGGAATTTATGGATGGTGTCAGAGCTATTTACCCAAATGCACATCCTGGTAAGGATGGAAAAAATGTAGTGTTAATGTTTGAAGAAGAATAGAAAAGTGGTGATTTCTATGAAGAGAAATATTCGATGGATACTTACAATTACATTATTGTTAATAGTAGTAGTTCTTGTATATTATAAGTCTGTAAATAAGGAAGAAGAGCAGCAGGAGGATACTACTGTTGTACAGGATACAGATAAGCTTTTGAGTAAGGATTTGGCGGAGAGCTATCCTGTTACTGTGTGTCAGGTTGTGCAGTTGTTTACAAGAATTCAGAAATGCTATTATAATGAAGATTGCTCCAATGAAGATATTGCCAAGCTGGCTGCAATGGCAATGCAGCTTTTTGATGATGAGTTGGTGGCAAATAATCCGACAGATGAATATTTATCTGATTTGGAAGAAGAGATTAATCTGTATAGGAAGAATAATAAAACCATATCCAGAGTACTGGTTGGCAAATCGTCAGAGGTTACATATTCGACTGTGGATGGTGTAAAGTATGCATCATTAGAGTGCATTTATTATGTGAAGGATGACAGCAGTACTGAGAAAACTATTACAACGTATATACTTAGAAAAGATGAAAATGATAAATGGAAGATATTAGGCTGGCAGGAATTCGTTCCTAGCGAGTGGGAAGAGTGATTTTGATGGATAATGACATTTTGATACTGGCAATAGAAAGTTCCTGTGATGAAACTGCCGCTTCGGTTGTAAAGAATGGAAGAAGCGTTCTGTCAAATGTGATTTCGTCACAGATAAAATTACATACATTATATGGCGGAGTTGTACCTGAGATTGCATCCAGAAAGCATATCGAAAATATCAATCAGGTTATAGATGATGCATTGAAGGAAGCGGATGTTACCTTGGACGATATTGATGCCGTGGCAGTTACTTATGGTCCGGGACTTGTTGGAGCACTTTTGGTTGGTGTTGCCCAGGCTAAGGCTATTGCATTTGCAAAGAAGAAACCACTGGTGGGCGTACATCATATAGAGGGACATATTTCTGCAAATTACATTGAGCATCTCAACTTGGAGCCTCCATTTATATCCTTGGTTATATCAGGTGGTCATACTCATTTGGTTCATGTTAAGGATTATGGTAAATATGAGATATTGGGTAAGACTCGCGATGACGCCGTAGGCGAGGCGTTTGATAAGGTGGCTCGCTCTATAGGATTGGGCTATCCTGGTGGACCGAAGGTGGATAAGCTAGCTAAGGAGGGCAATCCGAAGGCTATAGATTTTCCTCGTGCTGTTGTTGAGGGGGCACCATTGGATTTTAGTTTTAGCGGCTTGAAATCAGCTGTGTTGAATCATATTAATATGTGCCAGATGAAAGGTTTGGAAATAAATGAAGCGGATATTGCGGCTTCATTTCAACAGTCGGTTGTGGATGTACTTGTATCAAGGAGTATGGCTGCATGTGAAGAATATGGAGTTAAGAAGTTTGCCATAGCGGGTGGTGTTGCGGCAAATAGTGCAATTCGTCAGGCGTTTGTTGATGTGTGTTCGAAGAATGGTATGGAATTCTATTATCCATCACCGATTTACTGCACAGATAATGCGGCAATGATTGGTGTTGCAGGATATTATGAATATATAAATGGAACCAGACACGGATATGACCTTAACGCTGTTCCGGGTCTGAAGATTGGAGAAAGAATATAATGAAGAACAAGGTAATAGCGATTGTTCTTGCAGGTGGTAAAGGTAAAAGAATGGGAGCTTCCGTAAGTAAACAGTATTTGCTTATTGAAGACAAGCCCGTTCTTTATTATTCCTTGAAGGCATTTGAACAGAGTAATGTTGATGAAATCATAATTGTTGCGGAAAAAGGAACTGAAGAGTACTGCAGAACTAATATAGTAGAAAAATATAATATAGGAAAAGTTTCTTCTATTATAGAAGGTGGAGCAGAACGATACAATTCTGTTCATAATGGATTAAAGGAAATAAAGAATGCCGGTGAGGATTCATATGTGCTTATACATGACGGTGCAAGAGCTCTCATTTCTGTAGAGGTAATTAATAAGACCATAGAAACAGTAAAGGAGAAGAAGGCTGTTGTTGTGGGTGTGCCTGTAAAGGATACAATCAAAGTGGTTGATAAAAATGGTATGGTGGTTGATACTCCTGCCAGAGAAACTTTATGGCAGATACAGACGCCACAGGCATTTTTATATGAAGAAATACTTATGGCATATAATAAGGCTATATTTGAAAATGTACCAGGAATAACAGATGACAGTATGGTGATGGAGTACTCAGGTATACGAAATGTAGAAGTTGTAATGGGTGAATATGAGAATATTAAAATAACAACTCCGGATGATTTAGTATATGCAAAAAGCGTAATTACAAAAAATGTTTAAGGGACTGACCACAATAAAATGTGGATAAAGTCCCTTGAAACCACTAAATATTGTGGATTGAAAAATAATTCAAAAAAAGATAAAAAAAATTAAAAAAAGTTGTTGACAGAAAAAAAGATTGATGATAGAATATCACTTGTCGCTGACAGAGAGCAAGCGATAAGAACTAAATAAAAAGCCTGGAGAGGTATCGAAGTGGTCATAACGAGGCGGTCTTGAAAACCGTTTGTCCGCAAGGGCGCGTGGGTTCGAATCCCACCCTCTCCGTTAGCAAGAGTTTGAAAAAACTTTTGCAAAAAAAATAAAAAAGTTGTTGACAAAGATTTAACAGTGTGATAACATAATCGGGCTGCTAAAAACAGCGACAACAAGAGAACATTGAAAACTGAACAATAAACCATCCCTGAAAATTCTTTAAATAATT
>CAYWDL010000272.1:0-2914 GCA_964457015.1 uncultured Roseburia sp.
TCATAAGGTTTACTCTTGTAAGGAATTCATTTGCTGAATATACACCCTTAAGATTCTCGCCCGGAATATTCATAAATCTTGGAAGACCTGCACCTGAGCCGATAAATACAGCTTCAAATCCGTATTCTTCCATAAGCTCGTCGATTGATAATACCTTACCAATAACCATATTTGTCTCAACCTTTACGCCGAGAGCCTTAAGTCCGTCGATTTCCTTCTGAACGATTGCCTTTGGAAGACGGAACTCAGGAATACCGTAAACAAGAACACCACCGGCAAGGTGAAGTGCTTCAAATACTGTAACCTCGTATCCCTTCTTTGCAAGGTCGCCGGCACATGTAAGACCTGAAGGGCCTGAACCGATAACTGCAACCTTATGGCCATTGCTAGCTGGCTTTTCTACCTCTGCCTGTGCGCTTGCATTGTGCCAGTCAGCTACGAATCGCTCTAAACGGCCAATAGCAACTGGCTCGCCCTTAATACCTCTTACACACTTACCTTCACACTGTGACTCCTGTGGACATACACGACCACAAACAGCAGGAAGTGAGCTTGACTTTGCAATAATCTGATAAGCTTCTTCAAAATTACCCTCTGCAACCTCTTTAACGAATGCAGGAATATCAATCTGTACAGGACATCCTGTTACACATGGCTTATGCTTACAGCCTAAACATCTCTGTGCTTCATCGATTGCCTGTTCCTTTGTGTATCCTAATGCAACTTCAAGGAAGTTTTTATTTCTAACATTTGGGTCCTGTGAAGGCATTTCATTTTTCTTTAATGACATATTTGGCATATTTTTTCTCCTTTTCCGAAAACTTTGTTTGAGGAACGCACGGAAAATTTCAGATTTTCCGTTGCGATAAGGGCTTGTTTGTGATGCAGTCACAAACAGCCATGTAAAAAATTCAGTACATCAGTATGAATTTTTTACATTTGTACCTCCTTATTTAATAAGTTACATGTTTCTTCATAAGCTTGTCTTTCAAATTCCTTGTACATTGAACCTCTTTCCATAGCTTCGTCAAAGTCTACTTCATGACCGTCGAAGTCTGGTCCATCAACGCATGCGAACTTTGTCTTACCGCCAACTGTGAGACGACATCCGCCGCACATACCTGTACCGTCAATCATAATAGGATTCATACTAACTGTTGTCTTAATGCCGTATTCCTTTGTAACACCACAGACAAACTTCATCATAATAAGTGGTCCGATTGTGATAACTTCATCATACTGCTCGCCACTTTCGATAAGGTCCTTTAATGCATTTGTAACGAGACCCTTTGTACCGTAGCTACCATCATCTGTCATCATAACCAATTTATCGCTAACTGCCTTAAATTCATCCTCAAGAATAACCAAATCCTGATTTCTAAAACCAACGATTGAGTGAACCTCTGCACCAAGGTCATGCAATTTCTTTGCTATTGGAAATGCGATAGCACAACCAACTCCACCACCAACTACTGCAACCTTCTTTAAACCTTCAACATGTGTAGGTACACCAAGAGGTCCAACAAAGTCCTGGATGAAATCGCCTTCATTCTTTGCATTTAACAGCTTTGTTGTTGCTCCAACAATCTGGAAAATAATTGTAACTGTACCAGCTTCTCTATCATAATCCGCAATTGTAAGTGGCATTCTTTCGCCATTCTCATCAACACGCAAAATGATGAACTGTCCTGGTTCAGCCTTTTTAGCTACCAATGGAGCTTCAATGTCCATAAGAGTAACTGTAGGATTTAATTCACGTTTTTTTACAATCTTAAACATTACTTTCTTCCTTTCTCTCACTCAATCGTAAATATTTAAATAGAGTTTGCCCCGCAAACTCTTGGCGCCCGAGCGGTATTGCGAAGCAATTAACTTCACCTCCGCGAGGTGCGCATCCAGCGGAGCCTTTTTATTATTCAGGAAAGTTTGAAGAACTTTCTTGTATAATTAAAAAGCCGTTAGTCACTAACGGCTCTTTTCATTATACCTTATATCTTCTTATTTTGCAAGAAATATAACTGTTATTCTATGTTACGAAAGTTAAATCAATTATCTTCCAACGCTCTTATCCATAAACACAAATTCTTCATTAGCATAAAATTCATCAAACATCAGCTTCTTCGCCAATTGAATCGACGCATAATTATTTATCTCAATACTTACATTCACCTTGTCTAGTCCAAAAACTCTTATATAATCCATAATTTCAGCACATGCCTCGTAGGCATAGCCTTGTCTTCTGTACCTAGGCACAATGTAGTATCCAAGCTCAAAGTCGCCATTTGCTTTTCTGTCAATGCCGGCAATCCCTATAACCTTTGTGCATTTTTCTTCCTGCAAGTGATTTTCCTTCAGTTCTAAAATCCATAATCCGAAGCCAAGGAACTTGTACGAATTTCTACGATATTCTGTCACATAATCACTCAATTTCTCAGTACTCATATCATATAATGACAACGCAGCTCTTATTAAACCAGCACATATTTCATCATCGACATCCTCTACAAGCATCTCCCTTAACAACAGTCTATCAGTCTCCACTACCACCAATCTCTCATCAAAGCAGTGGGCGTGTACCATCTGCAAAAACTCTCCATCTATACCTTCAAAATCTTCAAAGAGATAATCTGCCTTGCTAAGATTCTGGTCACCGGAATTCTCATTGATAAAGCCAAGGCACGCCATTCCTGCCGCCTTTGCAGCAAGTACACCGTTTTCCGAGTCTTCAATAACTAAACATTCCTGGGGCAAAACACCCATCTTCTCTGCTGCCAGAAGAAAAATATCTGGCGCAGGCTTAGGATTTTTCACCTGTGTACCACTTACCAGTTCATCAAAACAATCAGCTATATCAAGATTATTAACATTTCGCTCTATATTCTTTAAATATGACGAAGACGCCACAGCCAATTTG
>CAYWDL010000273.1:0-2868 GCA_964457015.1 uncultured Roseburia sp.
TTGCGCTTATGGTTGTAAAGTATATGAAATATATGGAAAGTATGGATTATTAGGGTGTATTATTATATAATGGATAACGTAAAGCGGATGAGTATTTATCCGCTTTAAATTTTAAAAACATTGTTCTAGAAAGGAATATACAGATTATGATTATTCTCGAAAATGTAAATAAGTCATATTCAGCAGGTATTCCGGCGTTAAAGAATATAAACTTACGCATTGAAAAGGGTGAGTTTGTCTTTATAGTGGGTCATTCGGGAGCGGGAAAATCTACGCTGATAAAACTGATGCTGAAGGAATTAGAGCCAACATCAGGTAAAATATACATTAACGATAAAGCTCTTCATAGAATGAGAAGAGGAAAGATACCGATGCTTCGAAGAGATATTGGCATTGTGTTTCAGGATTTCAGATTGTTGAAGGATAGAAATGTATATGAAAATATTGCATTTGCCCAGAGGGTTATTGAAACACCTAAGAGTGTAATAAGAAGAAGAGTACCGGCGATGCTTTCTATGGTAGGTCTTGCTGAGAAATACCGTGCATTTCCTGATGAATTATCAGGTGGTGAACAGCAGAGAGTTGCTGTTGCCAGGGCTCTGGTGAATAATCCGCCGATACTTTTGGCAGATGAGCCAACAGGTAATCTCGATGCAACCAATTCATGGGAGATTATGAAGCTGTTGGAGGAGATTAATAAGCGCGGAACCACGGTTGTTGTTGTAACCCACAACAGAGAAATTGTGGATCTTATGCAAAAGCGTGTAATCACAATGCAGAATGGTATAATAGTCGGCGACGAGAAGAAAGGTGGGAATATTTATGAAAATTAGTACATCTTTTTATCTTGCCAAGCAGGGTGTGAAAAGTATAACAAGGAATAGGCAGTTCTCGTTGGCATCAATAGGAACAATTGCAACTTGTATATTTTTAATTGGTTTGTTTTATATGATAATTGCCAATTTCACATATATCATTAATAATGCGGAAGAAAAGCTGAGCATTACCATTTTCTTTGACGAAGGAACCACAAAGGAACAGATAGATGAGATTGGTGAAAAGATAAGCAAAAGAGCAGAGTTCGCAAGAATGGAATATACAAGTCCTGAAGAGGCCTGGGAGAATTTTCAGGAGCAGTACTTTGGTGAGTATGCATATCTGGCAGAGGGCTTTAAGGATGATAATCCGCTGGCTAATTCAGCATCATATAAGGTGTATCTCAATGATGTGAGTATGCAGGATGCATTTGTATCCTATGTAAAGGGGATAGAAGGCGTAAGACAGGTTAATTATTCAAGCACCTCTGCAGAAACATTTACGGATTTCGGAAGACTGATTGGATATGTGTCAGTTGCCATTATTGCGGTGCTTCTTGCGGTAGCGGTGTTCCTTATCAGCAATACAATTGTTATAGGTATTACTGTGAGAAAAGAAGAAATTGGAATTATGAAGCTTATGGGTGCAACGGATTTGTTTGTAAAGGGGCCATTCCTGGTGGAGGGTATTGTGATTGGACTTATTGGTGCAGCAATACCATTATTCTTCCTATGGCTGGTTTATAGAAACGTTGTGTTGCCGATTACGGCCCAGTTCCAGTCATTACAGTCAATTGTGGTATTCCTGTCTACAGCAGAGATATTTGCGGTATTAACACCGGTGGCTTTGATTGTCGGTGGAGGAATTGGATTTGTAGGAAGCTATATTTCCCTTAGAAAGCATTTGAAAGTGTAAGTTACAATCAACGTATGATGAAAGGTGAATGTGATGAAGATTAATAAGTTAATGGTTAAAACACTATTAGTTGGAGCGCTTATCTGTGGCATTGTTGGTGTTACCTATGCAGATAGTATTGAGGATGCACAGAATAAGAAGGAAGAGTTGGAAAATGAATTGAATAGTACCAAGGATTTTCTGGAAGAGCTTGAGGCGTTGAAGGCTGATGAACAGGCTTATGTAAAGGCCTTGGATGCGGAGCTTGAGGCTATAGCTTCAGAAATTTATCAGTTGACTCTGGACATTTCTGCAAAGGAAGCTGAGATTAAGGCAACCGAGGAGGAGATAGTCGCTGCGGAGGCTGATATAGCACAGCAGTATGAGGATATGAAGCTTAGAATACAGTATATGTATGAAAATGGCGAGGTATCTGATTTGCAGATGATTTTCGATTCGCAGAATATGGCGGATATGATGGATAAGGCTGAATATATCAATCAGATTACAGAATATGACAGAGATATGATGGAGAAGCTTAAGAAGGCGAAGGAAGAGCTTGTGGCTAAGCAGGAGCAGCTTGTGGCAGAGAAGGCCCAGCTTGATAATTTGATGCTTGAGGCTGAAAATGAGCAGGCTAAGACAGAGCTTCTGGTTGCCGATAAGCAGGCAAGCATATCTGCATATGAGGGTCAGATTGATGCGGCAGAGACAGATGCAGCTGCTCTTGAAAAGCATATTAAGGAGCAGGAACAGCTTATCGCCGAGCTTGAAGAGATTGAAAGACAGCGTCAGCAGGCACAGATAGAGATATTGTATGACGGAGGACAGATGATTTGGCCGTTACCCGGATATACGACGCTTTCTGACGATTACGGTATGAGAAATGACCCCTTTGGTGGTCTGGGTCAGTCAATGCACAATGGTATAGATATTCCTGCACCGTCTGGAACTCCGATTGTGGCAGCTTACGATGGACAGGTTGCCTGGTCGTATTATAATTGGTCGGCCGGAAATTGGATAGGTATAGATCACGGTAATGGAATATATACTGTATATATGCATATGTCTAAGATGATTGCATCGGAAGGACAGTATGTAAAGAAGGGGGATGTCATTGGTCTTGTTGGTACAACCGGAAGTTCAACCGGTAACCAC
>CAYWDL010000274.1:0-2852 GCA_964457015.1 uncultured Roseburia sp.
GAAAAAGATATCAGGTGATATAAGAAATACAAGGTGGAGTAATATAATTGATACAACAATATTTCCATATATGTTGTTGCCGATATGGGCAGAGACGCTGTTTATACAGAAAAAGGATTTTCAGGTAACAAGTAAGTCCAGAGTGCAGGAAGATAATGGTATTTATATGGCAATACCACATGTATTTATGTTGATTTGCTGTGTGATTTCTGTGTTATTTATGATAAGGGATCTTGTTGTGTACAAGGCATTTGGCTCACTGGTTGTTATTTATTGGCTGATTGTTAATTCATTTAGTCTTCTTATGTCCATATTCTTTATGATGGGAAGAAAAAGTGACCGAATGGCAGAAAGATTTTATGTAGATTTGCCTGTAAGCATCAATTACGAGGATAAAAAGTATGATGGAAATATAGTGGATATATCGGAGGGTGGTTTTGCCGTGGTATTGGATTCTGCTGTATATCTGCCATATAAGGAAGGTACATACGCAGAATGTGTCATAGATGGCGGTGAATATACTGCAACTGTTGATGCGAGAATTGTTACTGTGCGAAAAGAAGCAAAGCTTGGTCGCTGGAAGTATTGTATGAGCATAACTGAAATGGATGAAGAAAATAAAAAGGAATATTTGCAGATTATCTATGACAGAGAGCATACATTACCAAAAACATTAAGTGATAATTCAACATATATTGGAGATATCATCAAAAATATTTCACGACGTAACGATGGAGTACAATCATCTAGAAGACAGGTTGTTAGAATTGAAGTAAATGAAAAATGCATATTGTCAGATGGAAGAGAAGTATTGTTAGAGAATTACAATTTTGAATATGCTCGTATATCTGTAGGCAAAGGTGAAGAGCTGCCAAAGGAGCTTACATTGTTCGAAGGTACAGAATATGAAAT
The DNA here is from genome assembly GCA_964457015.1 of uncultured Roseburia sp. GTDB lineage: Bacteria > Bacillota > Clostridia > Lachnospirales > Lachnospiraceae > SVEL01. Next base: position 913 of record CAYWDL010000274.1, read on the forward strand.
GAATTGTAAGATATATGATGAAAAGACAAAGATATTCTCAATTACAAATTGGGAGGAACTTATAGCGAATGAAGCATTTATGGCAAAGGTTGATTCGTGGAATAGTAAATCTAAGAAAAAACGAGTGAGAGGAACAGTATAAAAATGGAAGAAATATTAGATGAAGTTATTGAAATTGTAAGTGAGGTTGTAGATGAGGAAGAAGTCACAGCTGATATGTATATGCAGGATGATTTAGAGATTAGCTCATTGGAATTTTACGAATTATTAAGCAGACTGGAAGCCGCATTTGGTGTAAAGGTTCCTGAAAAAATACTTAGTAATGTTGAAACTGTAGAGGATATAGCCTTTGAAGTAAATGCTATTATGGAGAAAAAGGGACTTAAATGATGATATTTGAGGATGTACTGAAGGAATATGTTAATAGATGCAATCATAATGCATCCATATGCTATACGAAAATTGGCAGTAAGCGTATCATATCAGCAGATGAATTCTATATGCATGTAATGAATGCAAAAGAATATTTTGCTAACATGGGCATAGGAAAAAGGATAGGAATAGTTGGAGAGAATTCTTATGAGTATTTAATGATTATGTTTGGTATTATGTGCTCAGGAAATATTGCTGTTCCAATAAACAATACATATGCAGACGATATGCTATTAATGTTTTTTGAAAAAACTGAACTATCAATGGTTATATGTGATGAGGAGTATCTGGATGGATTAAAGGAAGGTGGAGTACAAATTCCTTTATACGATATGGAAGAGGTTGGGGATTGCATTGTTAATGAGAAAATCATCCTTGGAGATACCGAATATGTTTCTAAGGATGATGATGTCATATTAATGCTACTATCTTCAGGAACTAGTGGAGTAAGTAAGGTAGTACAGATAACAAATGGCAATCTTAGTGTATTCCCTAAAAGAGTTATGGAATGGGAATTAAATGAGCCTCAAAATAGTTTACTGTTGCTTCCATTTTACCACATAAGTGGAATTATACCATTGCTCGAGGAATTGATTAGGGGAAATGTTACGTATATAAGTAGCGCGAAATATATCATAAGAGATATAAGCCAAAATGAGATTAATAAATTGCTGTTGGTTCCATCAATGTTAAAAAAAATATTGCAGCAATGTGACAAGTCGAAAGAATTTGCAGATTCATGTAAAAGCGTTAGGGAAGCATTGTGCTTAGGCGCAGCTCTCGACGAAAGTTTGGTTAGTCATATGAGTAAATATGACATTGTGCCTAAAACTTATTATGGCATGACTGAAACTGCAGGAACCGTGTCAGGTGAAGGTGAGTACAGATTTGGTGCCTGTGGAAAGGTATCGCCATTTTGTCGGGTTAAAATACAAGAGGGTGAAATACTTGTGAAGGGCCCTAATGTAATGAATGGTTATTTTAATGAGTCAGAAGAAACTCAGAAAATTATGGATGATGGATGGCTTCATACTGGTGATTTGGGCGAAATTGATGAGGATGGTTACTTATACGTAAGAGGAAGAAAAAAGAACATCATTATTTTGTCAAATGGTGAAAATGTTTGTCCTGAGGAATTGGAAAACAATTTATATAAATGTAATTTGATTGAAGAATGCAAGGTTTATGGTGAAGAAAATATTTGTGCAGAAATATTTTGTGGAACTGAATATGATGAGGGTAAAGAAGCATTGGTAAAAGAACATATAAGAAAGATTAATAGAATGCTTCCGCCATCACATAAGATTAAGGATATTCATTTTGTCACAACACCTCTGCAAAGAAATTCAATGGGAAAAATAGTAAGATAGTTTGACAATTAAACAATTTTATATTATAATTAAGTCAGTTATTTTTGTGAATAATTTTATACGAAAAGGCAAACTTACCGAAAGGTAAGGACGCAAAACCAAGGGTCTTAAGTTTTTACTATGACAGCCGGTTACCGA
>CAYWDL010000275.1:0-2829 GCA_964457015.1 uncultured Roseburia sp.
ATCAGACCTGGTAAGCCAACTGAAGAATATTTAACAAAGATACTTAATCATATCGTGTTTATTGGTGCGGCATTCCTTTTGGTTATCGTTACCATCCCATTGGTATTCTCTGGTGTATTCAATGCCAGCGTATCATTCCTGGGAACATCAATTATCATTATTGTTGGTGTTATAATCGAAACATTAGGTAAGATTGATTCAATGATGGTTGTTAGAAATTACAAAGGATTTTTGAACGACTAGTTAACGGCTTTATAATAAGTCTTTAAGGCAACCCGCGGTAGGCAAATTTCCACGCGGGTTGTTTGAGCATAAAAAATTGTTAGAACGAGGAGGAAAATATGAAGATTATTATGTTAGGTGCACCTGGTGCAGGAAAAGGAACACAGGCAAAGATGATTGCTGACAAATATCAGATTCCACACATTTCAACAGGTGATATTTTTAGAGCAAATATTAAGAATGGCACAGAATTAGGTCAGAAGGCAAAGACATATATGGATCAGGGTCTTTTAGTACCGGATGAATTAGTAGTAGATTTAGTAGTAGACAGAGTAAAGCAGGATGATTGTGAAAAGGGCTATGTACTTGATGGCTTCCCTAGAACAATTCCTCAGGCAGAAAGCTTAGATGCTGCATTGGCAAAATTAGATGAAACAATCGATTATGCAATCAATGTAGAAGTTCCAGATGAAAACATCGTTAAGAGAATGTCTGGTAGAAGAGCTTGTGTTGCATGTGGCGCAACATATCATATCGTTCACATCCCAACAAAGGTTGAAGGAATCTGTGACAGATGTGGTAAGGAGCTTATCTTAAGAGATGATGACAAGCCGGAAACAGTACAGAAGAGACTTGGCGTATATCATGAGCAGACACAGCCTCTTATTGACTACTATACAAATAAGGGTAGTCTTGTAGAAGTTGATGGAACTAAGGATATGAACGAAGTATTTAGTGACATTGTTGATATATTAAGTAAATAAATGTACACAGTCGTTAATTTGGAGGTAATATGGCAGTATCAATTAAGTCTCAAAAAGAAATTGAATTAATGCGTGAAGCGGGAAGACTCCTTGCCATAACACATGAGGAGCTTGAAAAGTTTATTAAGCCTGGAATGTCAACATACGAGATTGACAAAAAGGGTGAAGAAATAATAAGAAGCTTTGGTTGTATACCATCCTTCTTAAATTACAATGGATTCCCGGCTTCAATCTGTGTATCAATCAATGATGAGGTTGTTCATGGGATTCCAAGAAAAGATGTATTTGTGCAGGAAGGCGATATAGTAAGCCTTGATGCTGGTCTTATTTACAAGGGATATCATTCGGATGCAGCAAGAACAGTTGCTGTTGGTGAGATTAGTCCTGAAGCAAGACAGCTTATGGATGTTACAAAGCAGAGCTTTTTTGAAGGAATCAAATTTGCAAAAGCAGGTTGTCATTTACATGAAATATCAAATGCCATTGCGGCGTATTGCGAGAAATTCGGCTATGGAGTTGTAAGAGATTTGGTAGGACATGGTATTGGAAGAAATCTTCATGAAGATCCACAGATTCCTAACTTTACTCAAAAGAGAAGAGGAATCAAGCTTCAGGCGGGAATGACACTGGCAATCGAACCAATGGTCAACATTGGAACATACGAGGTTGCCTGGTTGGATGATGACTGGACAGTGGTATCAGAGGATGGTTCATTATCTGCTCATTATGAGAATACAATACTCATAACAGATGGCGAGCCGGAAATACTGACAATACTTAAATAGTAGAGGTACTACTATGAGATATGAAGAATTAAGCTTTTGTAAATCGATTGCCGGTCACGATAAGGATACAATCTATATCATAATCAGAGAAGAAAAAGAATATGTTTATGTTGTAGACGGAAAATACAAGAAATTGCAGGCTCCGAAGAGAAAAAACAAGAAGCATATAGAATGGATTTCTTCTATATATAATGTAACTGAAAACGAGAGTGGCAAATTAAGAGACGAAGATATTAGGAAAGCCATTAAATTATATAAAAAGCAGAATTAAAGACGGAGGTTAATATGTCTAAATCAGATGTTATTGAAATAGAAGGAACAGTATTGGAAAAGTTACCAAACGCAATGTTCCAGGTAGAACTTGAAAATGGTCATAAGGTTTTAGCACACATTAGTGGTAAATTACGTATGAACTTTATTAGAATACTGCCTGGTGATAAAGTGACAATTGAAATGTCACCATATGATTTATCAAAGGGTCGTATCGTTTGGAGAGACAAATAGAATTGAGTATAGTGCGGTATCATTGGGAAATTGTCAGAGAATAATTTTTTTACAAAAAGCACTTGCATTAAAATTTTACTTGTGATATACTTTAAAACGGACTTTTTTGAAAGGAGGATTTTGCTGTGAAGGTTAGATCATCAGTTAAACCAATTTGCGAAAAATGCAAAATCATTAAAAGAAAAGGAAGCATCAGAGTAATCTGTGAAAATCCAAAGCACAAACAGAGACAGGGCTAATGATTTAGTTTATGAGTTGAAGTAATCAACTCGTTTTTGTGCGTCTAAGCATGCGGCTGCAGTAATGGAACATGTACGAATTGTGTAGTTGTTAAACTCTCAAGCAATTATACATATTAGAATGTGGAAAGTTACTTAATTATATATGCGGGACGCTAATTAGATGTCCTGCGGTTAAACTTAAAGCAGAGCTTTAAGTTGCTCAATCTATAGTGATTGAGTTGTAAAGAAATTGTAAACATTACAAAAAATGAAAAAATTGATGGAGGTGTAATACACACATGGCTCGTATTTCAGGTGTTGACTTACCAAGAG
>CAYWDL010000276.1:0-2803 GCA_964457015.1 uncultured Roseburia sp.
GCATATTTTAATGAAAGATTTACCTTCTACAAGACATGAAATAAAATTGCTTATAACATATGCTGATTACATTGACTTATCTAACCGTCTGTCAACTATTATGAAACGTGATCAAAATTCAACCGACGGCGGTGATTATTTTATAAGAAGTCTTTACTTTGATGATATTTACAATACCGCATATACTACAAAGGTTGATGGAGTTGACAACAGAACAAAGTACCGAATTCGCATTTATAATAATTCGGATAAGGTAATCAAATTTGAAAAGAAGGAAAAATATGTAAATAAAATTCATAAGACTTCAATCTTTATTTCAAGGGAGCAATACGATTCCATTATGAATAAGGATTATGATTTCTTACAATACATAGACAAGCCTCTTGCCAAAGAGTTATATGTAGAGTTCAAATGCAAAGGGCTCTCTCCTTCCGTAATTGTTGATTATAACCGTGACGCATTTGTACATGAGTTATCAAATACAAGAATAACCTTTGATAAGTTCTTATGTGCCGGTATTAATTCATACGACATATTCGACGAGAAGCTTTCTACTCTGTCAGTGTTTAACAATGATATGATAATTCTCGAGGTGAAATATGATAAGTTTATTCCGGCGCATATTGCTGCTGTTATCAACAGTGTATACGGTGTAAAGATGTCATTATCAAAGTTTGTTATGTGCAAAAAGCTTTCGGGCACTATGAATATAGGCTCTTTATTTATTAAAAATTAACCAAAGAAAGGAAATTCATTATGAGTATATCAGATATCGTAAAACTTAGTATGGAACAGGGAACTACAAACACTAACCTTGCAGCATCAAACATTATTGTTACTGCCATCGCAGCGCTTCTCTGTTCATTAGTAATTTATTTTGTTTATAAATTCTTCTTCAGAGGTGCGGTTTACAGTGAAAACTTCAATATTTTAAATGTTTTACTTTGTGTAATAACGGCATTTATTATTACAACTATCCGTTCTGACCTTATGTTATCACTTGGTATGGTTGGTGCTTTATCAATCGTAAGATTCCGTTCAGCAATCAAGGACCCTCTTGACATTGGATTTTTATTCTGGTCAATAGCTACCGGTATTGCTATCGGTGCAGGTTTCTTCCCATTTGCCATTGCAATGACAATCTGCGTTGCAGTTATTTATATTGGAATCTCATTCCTCTCAAGTGGAAAGAATACATATCTTCTTGTTGTAAAATATGATTCTGAAAAGGATAAAGAGGTAAAACAGGCTCTTGAAGCTGTAAAGAATACTTTAAAAAGCAAAAATGTATACAAGGATAAAATCGAACTTACTGTTCAGGTTAGCGTAAAGAAAGGCAAAATCGGCTTCGTTAAGAAGCTTGCAGAGCTTGAAGGTGTTGAATCCGCTGTATTAGTTGAATATACAGGCGATTATCTCTAGGCTTCAAGTGTCAAAAGGTCATCATCCACATGTGCTTGCACAGATGTGGATGAATGACTTCTTGGCACTTATGCAATCCGTTGAATCTACCACAAGTCATGTGCCTTTATATTCTTTACAGCCTTTGCAATATGTTCTCTTGCCAGCCTGGCAGCTTTCTCAGCATCTCTTTCCTTCATTGCATCAAGCAAAGCTCTATGCTCCATATTAGAGTTATGAACTCTCTCGCTTTCACCAAGCGTTGTTTTTCTCATAGCCTTAATATACTGATGAAAATCTGACAATGTATGCTTTAACATTTTACTGTCCGCAGCACTGTATATGCCTTCATGAAACGAATTATCCAACTCATGCACCTTTTCCATCTTACCCTTTTCGTAGTAAAATTCCGACAAATCAAGTATACTTTCAAGCTCTGCCAACTGTTCATCCGTAATAATCTTAGTAGCTTTTTTTGCGCAGAGTCCCTCTAATAACGAACGCATCTCGTAAATATCCTGAATATCCTTTGTGCTTATTCCAATAACATATGCACCTTTATTCGGTATAATATTTACCAAGCCTTCAAGCTCCAACTGTCTAAGGGCTTCCCTTACCGGAGTTCTGCTTACACCAAGCTCGTTACCTATAGCAAGCTCACGTAACTCATCATTTTCTTTATATTTACCACTGATTATCCCCTCCCTAAGCTTTTTAAAAACATATGTGCTTAGAGAATTTTGACTAGATATTTTTACTTCTTTTTCCATAAACCATTAACTCTCAATAATTACTTTAATACAATACCCAATTCATCACATGTTTTAGTAATTATATTAATAAGCTCATCATCTGTGATAACTGTTACTCTTCCTGTTTCATACTCAGCGTCTACCCATTCCTTAACCTTCTTTACAAGCTCGCTCTGCTTATCAACCTGTGCGTCTCCCTTAAGCTTGTAATATGTGTTAATCCAATGCGCAATACCTGCAAGTCCTGATGTGTTAGAAACTGCCACAAGAACAGGTCTGTTTAAAATCTTCTCTGTATCAAAAATGTTATATATCTCTTCATTCTTAAGTAAACCATCTGCGTGAATACCGGCTCTTGTTACATTAAATGCCGAACCTACAAATGGAGTTCTTGAAGGTAACTTATAACCGATTTCCTTCTGATAGTACTCTGCCATCTCTGTAATAACCTGTGGCTTCATACCATCAAGTGTACCTCTAAGCTGTGCATACTCAAATACCATTGCTTCAAGAGGTGTATTGCCTGTTCTTTCACCAATACCGAATAACGAACAGTTAACACCGCTGGCACCATATAACCATGCAGTGGTTGAGTTTGTAACAGCCTTGTAGAAATCATTATGTCCATGCCATTCAATCTGTTCACTTGG
>CAYWDL010000277.1:0-2794 GCA_964457015.1 uncultured Roseburia sp.
CTTATTGTCCATAACACCCCATACCCCAATATTGCACTCAAAATAAACAGCAACAGCATAGGAATGCTGTATGGTGCGCTTATTCCCATAAATATTATGGCAATAACAAATGCCGGCACAAAGTGAAACACCAGATTAAACGCTGCTATCCCCATATTATTGGCAAGCATTCTGCCCTTAAAGCTTATAGGAAGCAGCAATTCTGTTGCTATACTTCCTGTTCCTATATGATACGGCAGATAAAAATCATCAATAAAAAATGCCGATTCCAGACACATTGACAAAATAAAATTCGTTGTAACCATTGTCATGGTTATACCATCAACTTCTGTTCTTCCACCATATAATGCCTTATATATCTCCCAAAAAATAAATATCCTAATTATAGTATTTAATATCCCCATAAAATGATCAAATCTATATGCACTTCTGCTAAGAAAACCCTTCTTCGCAAAAGCCAGATAAGGTGTAAGCATCTACTGCACCTCCCCATTATATATCTTGCGAATTAAAGACTCTATTTCAGGTTCAGATACATTTATATCCTTTATGCTAAATCTGGTAAGCAATGTACTCATCAACTCATCTATTTTAACTTCCCTGTTTTCAAATACAAATCTTTTCTTTCGACCATCCATCTCATCTAAATTCTTTATTTCAATATTTCCGGCAAGTTCCTTTGCTATCTGTTCTATTTCAATATTTTTATTAAACTCCACATCAAGTTGTCTGGTCGTTCCATACTTTTCTCTTATTCCAAGCAATTCACCATCGTATACCTTCGAACCCTTGTCAATAATAATCAACCTCTTACAAGTCTTTTCAATGTCCTGCATATCGTGAGTTGTAAATATCATTGAAACATTATCTTCTGCGTTAAGCTTGCATATAAAATCCCTTATAGTTTCCTTGCCCACAACATCAACACCTATAGTTGGTTCATCAAAGAACACTATTTTAGGCGAATGCAACAATGCTGCTACTATATCAGCCCTCATTCTCTGACCTAATGATAACTGACGAACCGGACGATTGATGAACTCTGACATATCAAGCATTTCCACAAATCTATTATAATTCTTCTTATATGTCTGCTCTGGAATTCTATAAATGGCTTTCAACAGTTCAAAGCTGTCTATAACCGGCAAATCCCATTGCAACTGTGACTTTTGTCCAAACACTACCCCTATGTTTCCAACATAATCCTTCCTCTGCTTATATGGTATATATCCGCCTACACTTATCTCACCTCTATCCGGACATAAAATTCCTGATAACATCTTGATGGTTGTACTTTTTCCCGCACCATTCGGTCCAATAAAACCTACCATTTCTCCTTCATCTATGGAAAAACTCACATCCTTTACCGCCTGCTTCTCCTCATATTTAGGAGCTACAAGATTGGCTATCATACCTGGGATTCCGGCTGCTCGTTTACTCACCTTAAATGTCTTACTCACATTTTTAACTTCTATAAAACTACTCATATTCATTTCCTTTCTGACTTTCTATTTTCAATATGGCATCTGCCAAATCCGGTTTTCTTATGCTTACTTCACTTATTTTTACCTGCGACACAATATTTTCAAGTATTTCTGCCGAAGATATGTGATTTGAATTATAAATCAATGTAACATTTCCCTCTTCAATATAATATCTATCCAATGGCATATCTTCAAAGTCAGGATACTCCCCATCCAACTTTAATGTCATTATATCAATAGGCACAAACTTCTTCATCAAAAGCTCTTCGCCTCCGTAATACAACAGTTTACCTTTATCAAGCACTGCAATCCTCTTACATATATTCGAAATACTAACAAGGTCATGAGATGAAATCAATACGGTGGCACCATTTTCAATGCATTCATTTATGATGTCTCTAAATATTTTCTTCGCATTTTCATCCAATCCATTTGTAGGTTCATCCATAATAATGAATCTTGGACTATGTATTAATATCGCTCCAATCTCTGCTCGTCTTCTTTGTCCCAAAGACAAATTTTTCACCTTTTCATTGTCAAATTCGGCAAAACCAAGCCTTTCTGATACCATCTTGTATTTCTTACAAAAATCATCTTTATTTAATCTGTATATGCTTTTAATAATTTCAAAATTATCTCTAACACTTTCTTCCCCATTAAATATAGGCTTATCTGTAAACAACACTCCTATATCACTGGCAATTTTCTTTGAGTAATCCTTCTGATTATTACCATCTATATAAACTGCTCCCTCATCTGCCTTTAATAATCCACATGCCAACTTAAGCAAGGTTGTTTTTCCTGCACCGGTCGCACCTATAATTCCAACTGATAAACCTTTGGGAATATGACAGGTAAGACCTGATAATACAAATTTACTAACATTATTAAAACTAATCATAACTGCCTCCTACTCTATAAACATAAACGCTTGCATTCTAATACGCAAGCGTTTGGGACAAACAACCATTATTGTGGGATAAAAATCTTCACACAGAAGAATTCATCCTCTTCATAAAAATCACACATTCCCTGATATTCCTCTACAATTGACTTTATTTGAGTTATACCAAGACCATGATTTCCTTCCTTCTTTAATGTTTCCAAAGAAGGATTATTCTGCAATATGGATTTTTCTATTCTATTTTTAACACCTATAGTATCGTATCCTTTACATTGAACTATAGTGACTTGGATTTCCGGAACTATATTCACTTCTCTTTCACTTGCCTCTATAGCATTATCTAGCACATTGGACAAAACAGCAGAAAAGTCTATGGCTCTCATTCTTCTAAACTCAAGATTCTCAA
>CAYWDL010000278.1:0-2776 GCA_964457015.1 uncultured Roseburia sp.
ATGGCTGAACATATCCGTCATTAAACATATTTGGCTCAAATTCATATTTATATTTTCTATAGCTGTTTTCAGTATTCTTTGTACTGTTCCACATCTGTAAAAATATTGTAGTTAAAGACCATACAGCCTCGCCTTCAATCTTTACTGCAGCATCCTTCCAGAACATTTTGTCCTTGTCCTGATTGATGTACTCATCTGCAAGATTTATGCCTCCTGTGAAGCCTACCTTGCCGTCAATAACTGTAATCTTTCGATGGTCTCGATAGTTAAAAAGTGTTGAAAATATTGGAAACACACGGTTGAATACCAATGTCTGTATACCCATATCATTCAACGCAACATTGTACTTATATGACATTCTGTCAATACAACCTACATCATCATACATAAGTCTGACTTCGACGCCTTCGTTAACCTTTTCCTTTAGAATCTCTAAAATGCTGTTCCACATTATGCCTTCTTCAATAATGAAGTATTCCATAAATATGAATTTCTCCGCTTTTTTAAGCTCCACTAAAAGACTCTGATAAAAGTCCTCACCCATTCCATAGTATTCGGCATTTGTGTTGCAGAAAACGGGAGTTCTCGAAACATTGGCCATATAGTATGAGTGGCTGGCTATGGTTTCATTTTCTTCCTTTAACTTTTCGTATGCGTCGTTTTCAGAACTCAAGGCCTTTCTCACTGCATACTCAGCCTTTGCATACCTTATTTTAAAGTCCTTTGAATAATATGCTTGTCCGTACAAAATGTACAACACACCACCAAACATTGGAAACATAAGTATCGGAACAATCCACGCCAGCTTTGCCTGTGGATTCATATTTTTACAAATAAGAACACATACTACTATAAAGCTTAAAATGGACAGGAGCATAGATATTTGAGCGTAATATGTCCCCAATCTTGTCAGCTGTAGCGCTATAAGTGAAAACTGCAAGCCAACCAATAATAATGTAACTACTGTTCTTGTAAATATTTTGCTCAATATCTTTTTCATATTCTTGTCCCTTCCTTTTATTTTTTTCTTATCTTCCTGCTATTTCATTGCTGCAACAGCATCAAACTCATCCTGAATTTCCTTAGATGGTTCCTTTGTAACTAAGCTTACTACTATTATTGCAACTAATGCCACAATAAATGCTGGAAGTAATTCGTAAATTCCCCATATACCGCCCATTGGCTTAATAAGAAACTTCCATACGAATACCATCACACCACCTGATACCATACCAGCTAATGCACCCTGCCAGTTTGAACGTTTCCAGAATAATGCGCAAAGTACTACAGGACCAAATGCTGCACCAAATCCTGCCCACGCAAATGATACTATATCAAATACCGAGCTGTCAGGATTACGTGCAATAATAACACCGATTACTGCTATTACTAAAAGTGTAACTCGTGCAATAATCATATTTGCCTTTTCAGACAAATCCTTAAACATTACTTCCTTAACAATGTTTTCTGATACACTTGACGATGCAGCAAGAAGCTGTGAATCCGCTGTTGACATTGTCGAAGCTAAAATACCTGATAAAATAATACCGGCTACCATAGCTGCAAGGAAACCATTTTCACTGATTACCTCTGCGATGGCAATGATAATTGTCTCAGGGTCCTCAAGATTAGCTATAACTCCATGCTTTGACATCGCATTACCGATAACACCGATAAATACAGCTATGGCCATAGAAATTACAACCCAAACGCTTGCAACTCTTCTCGACACCTTAAGCTTATTTACATCATCAATTGCCATAAATCTAAGAAGAATATGTGGCATTCCGAAATATCCAAGCCCCCATGCAAGTGTTGAGATTATTGTAAGCAGGCTATAGTCTGATGCCCCACCGTCTTTATGTATGGCTGTCATTGAGAAGTAACCAGCCATCTCCTTTGCATTATCAATAACCTCTGACACACCGCCAACCTGTGTAATACCATATATCATTACAACTGCAATAGCGATTGTCATTACGATACTCTGCATAAAGTCTGTTGTACTTGCAGCAAGGAAGCCTCCAAGTGTTGTGTAGAACACAATAACAAAGGCGCTTATAAGCATCGCTGTAAAGTAATCCATATCAAAAATCATTGCAAATAACTTACCACATGCCGCAAAACCTGAGGCTGTGTAAGGTACAAAGAATACAAGAATAACCAGCGCTGAGATTACTGAAAGTATTCTCTTCTTATCATCATATCTGTTTGAGAAGAATGCAGGCAATGTATTGGAATTCTTACATACATATGTGTAATTTCTAAGTCTCTTTGCAACTAATAGCCAGTTGACATATGTTCCAATGGCAAGACCGATGGCTGTCCATGCTGCATCTGCCACACCTGTAAGGTATGCAACGCCAGGAAGTCCCATAAGCAGCCAGCTACTCATATCTGATGCTTCTGCACTCATGGCCGTAACATAAGGTCCTAACTTTCTTCCTCCTAAATAAAAATCATCTGTGTTTTTGTTCTGCTTACTGCATCTAAAGCCAATGTATAAAACAACCGCCATATAGATAACAATCGCCAGAATCATACCAGCTGTTGAACTCATAACTATTTCCCTTTCTTTTCTCTAGTATCTTACATAATTAAAGTGGTATTGTACCATTTTTCAGCAAATTTTGCAATCAAAAATATCCATTTATTCTTTATTCAACCGACTTCAATGACTCTGCCATATTTATTTTCGCAATTTTTCTACGCATTACAAACTCGGGTCTTTGACACTTTGTAAAACAACACACATCTTATTCTTATTGATTTCAAG
>CAYWDL010000279.1:0-2750 GCA_964457015.1 uncultured Roseburia sp.
CTAAGGGCTTAATGCCAAACCCAAAAGCTGGTACAGTAACAATGGACGTTGCTAAGGCCGTAGCTGATATCAAAGCAGGTAAGATTGAATACAGACTTGACAAGACAAATATTATTCACGTGCCAATCGGAAAGGCTTCTTTCACAGAAGCTCAGTTAGCGGACAACTTCCAAGCGCTTATGGACGCTATTATTAAGGCTAAGCCAGCATCATTAAAGGGTCAGTACCTTAAGAGTGTTACAGTAACATCTACAATGGGCCCTGGCGTAAAGTTAAATGTTGCTAAGCTTACAAACTAATAATTGTATATTTTATTAAAAAACGTAAAAAGCAGGTCGATTTTGGCCTGCTTTTTTGTCATTAAAATGTTGATGTTATTTCATGAAAAGTATATAATAATATAAAAGTTAATTAAAGGATGACGAATGAACCTCTATATTTGGTAGCAGAATAATAGATAAAGAGTGTGTAGATGGAGAAAGTATATATGAGGACATATGATGAATTACTACATGAAACTATGAAGCAGCTATTTTTACAGAAACATATGAGTTCTATTTTTAGAGTAAATATATTGTATCAAATGATTGTAGAGTGAGTTTGCAAGATGGTACAATATATTTGGTTGCTAAGAATAGAGTAGAATTTATAGATGAAGAAATCAGCAAATATTGTATAAGTATCATTGAAAAAATGTTAGGAGATTATAAAGTATAATGAAAAACATAGCAATAATAACTGCCCGTGGTGGCAGTAAAAGAATACCAAAAAAGAATATTAAAGAATTTTGCGGAAAACCGATTATAGCATATTCAATTAAGGCGGCTCTTGAAAGTGGTGCCTTTGATGAGGTTATGGTTTCCACTGATAGCGAAGAAATTGCGGATATTGCAAGGGAATATGGTGCAAATGTTCCGTTTATGAGGAGTGAGGCTACTTCCAATGATTTTGCAACAACTGCAGATGTGTTGACAGAAGTTATTGAAAAGTATGAAAAGGTTGGGAAATCTTTTGATTATATGTGCTGCATTTATCCGACAGCACCATTTATTACAGGGGAAAAACTGAAAAATGCTATGAATTCTATAATAGAGAAAAAAGCTCAGACCTTGATGCCTGTTGTAGAATTTTCTTTTCCACCACAGAGAGGAATGGTTATAAGGGACGAAAAGTTGGGATATATGTATCCGGAGTTTGCACTTAGTCGTTCGCAGGATTTGGAAAAGATGTATCATGATTGTGGGCAGTTTTATTGTATGGATGTTGAGGAGTTTAAGGTTTCAGAGAAAGTTGTGATGGAAAATACAATACCATTTGTGGTTAGCGAGATGGAGGTTCAGGACATTGATAATATGTCTGACTGGGAGATTGCTGAGATTAAATATCAAGCAATGGTGAAAGGAAGGGACTAGAGATGAAGATAGGAAATAGAGAAATTGGAGGTAACAATCCTACATATGTTATTGCAGAAATGTCAGCCAATCACGCTGGTTCTTTGGAATATGCAAAAGAAATAGTACATGCAGCAAAGGAAGCTGGAGCAGATTGTATAAAGCTTCAGACCTACACGGCTGATACTATTACAATGAATTGCAATAATAAATATTTTAATATAGATAATGGAACCTGGGAAGGCGAAAATCTTTATAATCTTTATCAGAAAGCTTTTACGCCATGGGAATGGCAGGCTGAGCTTAAAGAGTTAGCAGATAAGCTTGAGATTGATATGTTTTCAACTCCGTTTGATAAAACAGCGGTTGATTTTCTTGAAGAAATAGGTATGGATTTTTATAAAATTGCATCATTTGAACTTGTAGATATTCCTCTTATAGAGTATGTGGCAAGCAAGAAAAAGCCGATTATTATGTCTACGGGAATGGGTAGCGTTGATGAGGTTGATGATGCGGTTTCTACCATAAGACAGTATCATAATGATATTATTTTGCTTAAGTGTTCCAGTGCGTATCCGGCGATAACCGACCAAATGAATCTTAATACTATGGTAGATATGAAGGATAGATTTGGTGTGGATGTTGGATTGTCGGATCATTCAATGGGTTCGTTGGGTGCAGTTGTGGCGGTGGCTATGGGAGCATCTGTTATTGAAAAGCATTTTTGTATAAGCAGAACCATTGAAAATCCTGATTCTTCGTTTTCGATGGAGCCACAGGAATTTGCAAGTATGGTCAGGGATATTCGTAGCTGCGAGCTGGCAAAAGGCCAAGTTTTCTATGGACCGCAACCACAGGAAATGAGTAATACTAATTTTAGAAAGTCTATTTTTGTGGCTGCAGATATTAAGGCTGGTGAGGTGTTTACGGAAAAGAATATACGAGTGGTTCGTCCTGCCTATGGTATGGCGCCAAAGTGTTATAAGGATGTTTTGGGGAAGGTGGCTACAAGAGATTTGGAATTTGGTACACCTTTGAAAGAGGATATGGTGAATTAATGTGAAAAATATATGTATATGTACAGAACGTTTAGAATTGAAAAGTCTTGCCATAGAGCATGCTGAGGCAGTGGTTGCCTTGCGAAATGATGAGAATGTGTTCAAATATTTTAAAAGTCCTCATCGAATTACGCTTGAAGAACATATTAATTGGTTTGAAAACAGGTATTTGAGTGATGATACAAGGTATGATTTTGTCGTTCTGTTGAAGGGAACAGATAAAGTGATTGGAACCTGTGGTGTTGCGGATTTTGATACGACGAAATCATCAGCTGAGGTTAGTTATATGCTGGCACCTGAG